>DTSJ01000178.1 GCA_012965445.1 Candidatus Hydrogenedentota bacterium | reverse complement strand
TGACGTGGCTCATAAAGCGGGAGCATTACTGATATTCGACGAGATCACTATCGGCTGGCGCACGTGTCTAGGCGGAGCACATCTTCGATTGGGTGTTGAACCCGATATCGCTGTATTCGCAAAAGCCCTCGGTAACGGTCACCCCATCAGTGCCGTCATCGGTACCGCCGCGGCGATGGACGGCGCAGAAAAATCGTTCATCAGCAGCACGACATGGACCGAAAGTGTTGGCCCCGTCGCAGCGCTAACCACATTGCGTCTCATGCGCGACACGAAGGTCTGGGAGCATGTACAAGCGATTGGCAGCCAGATTCAATCGCTGTGGCGCTCGAAAGCGATCAAACACGAGATCCCGATCACAGTACCCGACACGTACCCATGCCTCGCACACTTCGTTATCGACCATCCGGAGGCGAACGCGCTCAAGACCATATTCACACAAGAATTACTCGAACGCGGATATCTGGCCGGAGCGGCGATATATCCTACACTCGCCCACACTGAACAGATTGTAGACAGCTACGGCGAAGCGGTTGACGAGGTCTTTGCGCTGATGGCGGAAATCTTAGAAGAAAACACGGTAGACGCAACGCTCAAAGGCCCGCCAGCGCATCAGGGTTTTCAGCGCTTATTGTGATCCAACCGACACGTGCAGTTCGCTATCCAATTGCACAGTAATCGTCGTAACGATGGGATTGGGTAGTTTGGCTGGAAGGGCAATGGATTTTGTCGCAGTATTTACGGTTAAGACCTCTCCCGTTTCAAGGACCCACGCATTTTTTATGACATTCCCGACGTTGGCAAGCGTCAACACATCTCCTGGGCGTGATTCCAAATGTAAGTAGAGTCGCGATCCGTTGACGGTACATTTGGCTCCCGGAACTTTCAAGCTCGGTACAGCACGCGTGCCGTAGATGGACTCCCCGTTCTTCTCCAACCATGCGCCAATGTCGCGCAGCCGTTGTGCCAGCGGCTCAGGGATTTCGCCCTCCGCGTCCGGGCCGACATTGAGCAGAAGGTTGCCGCCGCGGCTCACCACATCGACGAGTCTCCGAATCAAGTTCGTGCTGCTGATTAGTTCTCCGTCGTCTTTACGGTATCCCCAAGATCGCCCCATCGTCATGCAGGCTTCCCAGGGGCGAATGCCTTCCTCCTCAGAGTCGGTTCGATGATTGATCTCGGAGGGCTGCTCACGCGTATAAAAATCCGCCAGTTCGGTTTCACCGCGTACCCCTTTTCCGAGTCGGTCGTTGATAAGAGCCGAGGGCTGTAAGGTATGGATCATGTTGACCATCTCTTCTGAGCGCCACGTGGACGCCGGATGATCCCATTCGCCGTCGAACCATATCCCGTCAATAGGCCCGTAATTGGTACACAATTCACGCACCTGCCCGAACAGAAATTCATCTATGTACTTGGGTAAGTCTGCGCTGAAATCGGGGTGATACCAGTCGAGCATGGAATAGTAAAAGCCGATTTTTAAGTCAGCCTTCCGCGCGGCATCCACCAGTTCCCGAACAAAATCGCGATTCGCCGCGCGGTCAGCGGAATCGTAATCTGTCAACGCA
The DNA here is from genome assembly GCA_012965445.1 of Candidatus Hydrogenedentota bacterium. Next base: position 1,990 of record DTSJ01000178.1, on the reverse strand, counting down.
CTGTCAAACATTGAAAAGCCTTCGTGGTGCTTGCTGGTGAATGTCATGTACCGCGCGCCGGCTTCTTTCACAAGCCTCATCCACTCATCCGCATCGAACTTCGCTGGAATGAACTGATCGGCATACGGCGCATAGTCGGCGACAGAAATCTTCTCGTCGTTCATTGCCCAGGACACATACGCCCCTGCATCGTTTCTTGCATGTACCGAGTAGAGTCCCCAATGCACGAAAACTCCAAATTTCGCGTCTTTGTACCATGCCCGCTGTGCGGCAGGCGTACCGTGATCACGTATGCCGGGTTGCGTGTAGAAGGACTCGAAGTACTCGTCAATCGTCCCCGGATAAACGCCGCGCTTCACATTCATCCAAGTCAACTGGTCGCCCACGGAATAGTAAACGTGTGTCTGGCCTTCAAACTCCACGAGCGCGGGATCGGACGCATTGATGCCTTCGTCCAATCCGCTCGGGGAGAGAACCGGGTTTGCACTGCTCAATTCCCAATGCACCAAATCCTTCGAGCGAGTCAGGTAAGTCTCGTAATAATGCCTGGGCTTCCGGTTCTCAAGATACAGCACATAGTAATAGCCCTTGGAATAATGTATTTCGGGACACGCCGTATAGCGATTGGTGCCGAAAGTCGCGTCGGGAAGTTTCGTCCAGGTCTGAAGGTCGGATGAGTTGGCAAACTTGGTGGTAAACCCAGGGAAATCAGACGTGTTCGATTCGTAGGCAAGCACATACCCGTCGGGGCCTTTGCACAGAGTGCTGTTGAACAAATGCTCGCTTTCCTGCTCGATGATTACCCGTTGTTCCCAATTTTCAAAATCCTTTGAGGAGAAAAGTGTGACGTCGTTCCAGTTGTTGTCGGCGAAACGCGATGCCACAGCATAAAAGGTATCGCCCTCAACAAACACACTCGCAAGCCCATAACCCTCAGCAAATATTGCGATCGATTCATGCGTATCAGCGTCATGAATTTCGAGATAATACTGATCCTTCGTACCGCCGCGACTGGGACGTATGCAGGCCATGTGCATGAGTTTACCTTTCCATACAAAGGGCGACATCTCGCACATGTCTTTACGCACAAGTTCAATATTTTCCAGGCCATTTTCTGTAGTTTCGATGACGGGTGGCGCGATCGCTGAAAAAATGTCGACCGGCCACTGCTGCAGTCGATGAAAGCCCTTTGGGACTTCCTGCTGGAACTGCACGTAGGCCAGGGTATTCCCGCTGGTCGTGTATTGAATGTCCTTTACCGTTTCCTTGTTCACCCGGACACCGAAGACTTTGTACCCCATGACGGTCGTGTCCTCCAGATCCACGTGGAGCAGCTTGCCTTGTTCTACGCTTTGGATGACACCGTCCGTGGGCGTCCCGTGCGGCTGCGAAAAATTCAGCGCGATGAGCTTGCAGTTTTTAACCTTGATGCGCATGCTTGTGTCGAAACCGAAATTTCCAGCCTTCAATGCGCACTGCGGACTTACCAAGGTGCAGTCTTCAAACACGATGTCAGGTTGATCCGGCATCGTCTTGTTCTCCACACGCACATACGCCGCAGCGGTATCGCCCCACCAGTCCAGCGCCCACAAATGCGTACGGCGAAACGTGATTGGCTCGTCGTCCCGCGAAAGGCAACTCGCTACACCGCCGCCGAATGCGCGGCCAATGCCCACGCAGTCTTCCACGATTATCGTGAAGGGTTCTATTTTATTTGTGTTGTCCCAGAACAGTCCTGCGTCGCTCCCCGTGACGTAAATGCGACTCAGTTTCCAGCGATCCCAGATGACTGCGGAAAACGTTTCATTCGTGTGTTCCTTCGACCAGCCTTTCGTCGTCGAGCGAATAGCACCGTGCCAATCATAGCTTTTGAAGCCCTGTTTGGGATCTCCCGAATCAATAATCACCCATCCCTTGCGTCCGCCGCCGTATGCGCCGTCAAAGTCGCCGACCAGTTCGTTGTACGATCCTTTCGAGCCTCTATATGCTG
>DTSJ01000177.1 GCA_012965445.1 Candidatus Hydrogenedentota bacterium | reverse complement strand
TGTTCGAGGGGGTAGGTTTTGTCTGTTCGAGGTTGGAATTTTCCTTGTTGGGTTAGCTGCTGGACTAGGGTTACGCTGGCTTGGAGGTTGGTGGGGAAGCAAGTTGGAGCCAAGTTGTCGGCATGGAGACGGTGTCCTGGAATTAGAGTCGGATGAACGTTTTTTTCTTGTACATGTAGAGCAGGATTAGCCAGGGAACGAGTAGGGCGCCGAATGCGCTGAGGAAAACGCCGAAGTTTTCCAGGCGTTCCACGAGACTGCCGACGAAAATGTTGCTGATATGGCGAAAGTTGAAGAGGTGTGTGGCTACGTATACGGCTATGGCGTTGGTTCCGATTACGATGAGGGGGAACGCCCATTTCTTGTAGCCGCGCACATCGATGATCCAGTAAAACGCTGCGAGCAGAAGGAAACACCAGCCACCTGCCCAGAGATTCATTGAACTGGTCCAGATGTGTTTGATCATGGGGTGCCAGATACTCCAGATCCAGCCGGTCGCGAGGCAGCCTATACCCATTGCGAGGAGCATATTCAGTTTTTGCTGATCGGATTCGTCGCTTCGAAGGGCGTGACCTGCGAATACGCCCATCATGAGGGTTGCTCCGAATCCGAGGCTGCTGATTACCCATGTGTAGTTTCCGCCGTCAGCGAAACGGCCGAGGACGAAGTCATCGAAATAGTTTGCGAAATCTTTCCAGGGTTCGAGAACGCCTGCACCGATATCTGGAACGGGGGCGAATTCGAGTATGGCCCAGTATGAGAGGAGCAGGCCTGCTGTGGCGATGAGTTGTGTGCGGATGGACATGGTGAGGAGGAATATTGTACCGATGAGATAGCCGGATGCGATTGACTGGAGGGTGTTGGTATACAGGCGTAATTTATCGAGATCCCATGCGAGGAGGTTTCCCTGGACGGCCATGCCGAGAATCCACAGGATAACGAGTCGGCGTGCGACGCGAAGATAGAATGAGCGTTTGCTGTCGCCTGAGCCTTTCCACTTGCTCATTGAGAAGGGGAGTGCTACGCCGCTTACAAAAATGAAAAGGGGCATGATCAGGTCCCAGGCGACGAAACCTTCCCAGGGTACGTGCTCGAGTTGATGGTCGAGCCAGGGCGGGGCGCCAGAGAATATGAGCGCTGCGAAAGAAAGGATGAATTCACGTCCGCCCATGATCCAGAACATATCGAAGCCGCGTAATGCGTCGACGGACGCGAGGCGTTTTGCTGGTTCTGCCTGGTCAATTTCTGTGTCGGTCATTTGCGGATCGCCTTTGGATGGAGTGAATGAGCGTCTACACGTGAGCGCGTATTGGCGCGAGGTTTGTTATGGAGTTGATCGGGATTCCCCTGGTATGAAATGGACTGCGGGTGACGGTTTCGAAGTGCAGCACCAGTGAGGTCATTATCCTTAGTGTGTTGGGCGTATTCAAGTGTTGGCAGGTGTGGGCGTTCCGGGCGACCACGCAGGGTAGCCGCTACAGATCGGATTGGTGTTTAATATGGAGCGGGGGATGGGGTATACTGGATTTTTGTGGATGGCCCCGTTTGCGGACGAAATTGGAGATGGTTCGATGGACTCGGGAAGACGTTTTAAGATTGCTTGTATCGGTGCTGGTAACGTGGGTGCTTCTGCGGCGCAGTATTGTGTTGAGATGGAGCTTGGTGATGTTGTATTGACGGACATCATGGAGGGTCTTCCGCAGGGCAAGGCGCTTGATTTGACTGAGGCGGGGCCGATTCGTGGGTATGGCTCGATCGTTACGGGTACGAATGATTATGCGGACATTGAAGGGGCGCACGTGTGTATTGTGACGGCTGGTCTTCCGCGCAAGCCTGGGATGACGCGCCTTGATCTGCTGGGTAAGAACGGGAACATTATTTCGGGGATTGCTGAGAATATTGCGAAGCATGCACCGGAGAGTACGGTAATTATTGTAACGAATCCTCTGGACGTGATGACGTATGTGGCGTTTCAGAAGCTTGGTTTTGCCAAGGAGAAGGTTGTAGGTATGGCGGGGTGTCTTGACAGTGCTCGTCTGCGTGCTTTTGTGGCGATGGAACTGAATATCAATATGAAGAATGTCGATACGATGGTCTTGGGTTCGCATGGTGATGATATGGTTCCACTGCCAGAGTATACGACGGTATCGGGGATTCCGATCACGAAACTGATGTCGGCGGATCGTGTCGATGCACTGGTGGAGCGTACGCGCAAGGGCGGCGGCGAGATTGTGGCGTTGTTGAAAACGGGGAGCGCATATTATGCTCCGGGCGCGAGTGCGGCGCGTATGGCGCAGTCGATTATTCGTGATGAAAAGCAGCTGCTGCCGTGTGCGACGTATCTTGAAGGTCAGTATGGATTGAGTGATGTGTGCATCGGTGTACCTTGTGTGCTTGGCAAGGGCGGTGTTGAGCGTGTGATTGAGCTGGATCTGACGGATGCTCAGAGTGAAGAACTGCACAAGTCGGCCGGCGAGGTCCAGCAAGGGATCGACGGATTGAAAGAGCTGGGGGTATTGTAGCGGATACCCTTTCATAAACGAGGCTCGCACTGTGGTGGGGCGGGCCGAGGGGGATGAGAGATGAACAGTGTATTGTCGTGTTTGATGGTGGTGATGGCGGCGGGAACGGGGCAGCTTGATACTGTGGAGGAGTCTTCGTCGGACTCTGCGCTTAGTGCGCGTATCGAGACTACTTTTCTTTTTAATGAACACCTGAGTCCGTATGACATCAGTACGACTTCGAGTAACGGGGTGGTGACTCTGTCGGGTGGTGTGCCGACTCATATTCAGAAGGAACTGGCGGGCGACCTTGCGGCTTCCTACGAAAGTGTGAGGGGTGTGGAGAACCGGATCACGGTTGAGCCGGATGTCGCACCTTCCATTCCGAAGCGAAATTTCCGGCGGAAGATTACGGATCGATCTGTCTCGGCATCGGTGCGCACGCGTTTGATGTATCGAAAGAATCTTAGGGGTCTTACGATCAAGGCGTTGACGATCAATAAGGTTGTAACGATTTCGGGGATGGTGGATAGTGAATTTCAGAAGGAAGAAATCGAGTATATCGCGATGCAGACGAAGGGTGTTGAGCGGGTCATCAATCAACTAACGGTTCGGGGCGGTGAAATCGACGAGGATACCAAGAATTTTGTGTTTGCGTCTTCGGATGAGTTTGTTGAGCAGCGGGTTGAGGAGAGTATATCGCTGAACCGCCATTTGAGTGTGCGTCGTGTGAATGTGGAGGTTGATGGTGGTGTTTGTTATTTGACAGGTACTGTGCAGACGGCTGATGAGAGTCGTCTTGCTGAATCGATCGCGATCAATACGGGGGGTGTGCGTGAGGTTCGGAACACGATTCGTGTGGGGTCTGACGTTTTTCTGGATGTTCTGGAGCCTCTGGAGATGCCGGAACTTGAGCCTTTGGAAGCCGGGGGCGCGGCAATTCCGACCTCTGGGGATACGCCTTTGTTTTCGGAAGGGGCGCGAATTGATTAACTGACGCAATTGAGAGAATAGGGATTGGGGCGCATGATTAAAGGCGATTGTGGCCGTATGCAGGATT
>DTSJ01000176.1 GCA_012965445.1 Candidatus Hydrogenedentota bacterium | reverse complement strand
CCAGAGACTTCTACCTCAAGAACGCCTTTTTCGTCAGCCCAGATGGTGTCGCCCGGCATAACAAGTGAGTTCAGGCGGGCGATACTCCATTCTGCGTCTTCAGTTCCCTTGATGAGTCCGTCGTCGTCCGCATAGCTGATTCGTCCGTGATCTACATCCTGCGCGATAGTGAAAGGAGCCAGTGCGAGGGTGATTGCCGTAACTGCGATACGTGTAATCAAATTGTCGGGTCTCATAATGGATCTCCTTTGTGATTATAACGCCTGGACTCGCTAAATCCATCCGACTTGTCTGCAGGAACTAGACGCTTCTTCGAATATTGTATTCACGTTTGAATGAGATTTTTCCTGCAGGATGCGTAAAAGGGGCATTTTGGGGCGAGTAATTTTCCTTTACGGAGCGATGGTCGAGGATGTAAGCTATTTGATGATAAACCTTTAAGGAGAGTACGCGTCAGATGAGCGAATCACACGAAGATGCCCAGAGCACTGACGAGTCGGATGCTGAGGGAAAAGAGCCGACTCCAGGAATTGTGTTTGGTGAGCGATTCGAGCTTGTCCGGAAGCTCGGGGAGGGAAGCATCGGGCAGGTGTGGCTTGCGAGCGATACGCAGCTGGACGGTGAGCCGGTCGCGCTGAAGATTCTGCGCCCGGATTTGAGCCGTGCGCGTGCTGCTTTGACTGACTTGAAGCGCGAATTGCTTCTCACTCGGAAACTTCGTCATCCAAATATCATAGATGTCCAGACTTTCTGGCAGTCCGACGGGTATCAGTTCATCACTATGGAATATGTAGAAGGCGACACGCTGGGTGCGGCACTTGCCGGGCGGGACCGACCTTTTACTATTCGGGAGGTGTTGAGCTGGTTTAGGGAAGTGAGCGACGCTCTGGACTACGCGCATTCTCAGGGAATTCTGCATCGCGACATTAAGCCAGCGAATATTCTTCTTGATGAGACCGGGCATGTTCGCGTGGCTGATTTTGGGCTGGGGAGTGCGCTTTGGGAAAATGAGGAAAAGGAATCCGATGCGCCGACAGTTCCGCAAGGGACTTTATTCTACATCAGCCCTGAGCAGCTTATGGGAGACTCGCTAGACGAGCGGAGCGATCAGTATAGTCTCGCGTCTACGGTTTATGAACTTGTAAGCGGCGCGCCTCCGTTTCACAGCGGAGAGATCTCGGCACAGATACAGGTCAAGTCGGCCCCAGCGATTGAGTATCTCAGTAAGACGCTGAACAAAGTTCTGCTGCGTGCATTGTCGAAGTCTCCCTTTAAGCGATTTTCGACCTGTGCGGAGTTTTTCGAGGCTTTTGCTGCAGCCGTAGACGAAGCCCCGAACCAAGATGTGGAAGCGACGGCACGTGTGAGGAGTGATCAGAACCGGGATACGATTGTGCTTAACAAAATGTCGTTTAACACTCGCAAGACCCGATTGGGACGTCTGATGATTGACACTGGCGTGATTACCCAAATGGAACTAATGGACGCGCTGATTCATCAGAACAAGAATGAAATGAAATTAGGGCAGGCATTGGTGGAGCTGGGGAGTGTGTCGCATGAACAAATTGTGGCGACTCTGAGCGAGCAGCTTCAGATACCGGTCACGACATTGGAAGATGAGGCGATTGACGACGAAATCGCTTCGACAATAAGCAAACAAATGGCTTCTCAGTATTGTTGTGTGCCTCTGCGCAAATCGTCGTACGGGGTACTCGTGGCGCTTGCAGATCCGCTGGATATGCAAGTTCTCAATTTTCTGGAGGAGGCATTCTGGAATGGCATTGAGCTGCTCGTGGCTACAGAGTCGAATATCGAGGCGGCCATCGAGGAGATATACGCTTAGTATCTTGTGTCCGTAATGGATGGTTATGGCCATTCCTTACGTCGAAACTTTTCGACCATTTTCTCGCCATCCTTACTGCGTCCGGACATCCACTCGCGTATCCCCTCTAGCGTTTCTTCGGGCATTTTGGGAGTGTATTGGCTGAGTGAGGGTTCGAACTGGCTTACGTGGGCTGCGGACGCCTTTACTTTTGCATCAAACACTTTCGTGATATCGACGGAATAGTTAGTGTCTTCGGAGTAGTAGAAGAACGCGAGAGGCACGGGATAGGGCTTGAGATTTTCGACGAGCAGGTGATGGGGGTAATAGAGATGCCACTCTGCAGCGATAAAGGCATCTTGGGTGATGAAGGCTGCCATCCGGTGATCTGTCTTGATCCAACGCTCGCTTTTTACACCGGGATCTATAGTAAACACTGCGTCGGGGCGGTGAATTTTCATCATGCGTGCGACTTCTCCGCGAAGGCGCTTTTGGTCGGCGTATTCCAGATTTCCATCCTCGTAGCCGAGCCATGTGATGTTTTTCTTTGGGATGCCTAAAATCTTGCACGCCTTCTCTTCTTCAGCTTTTCGAATGCGCGCGAGTTTTTCGCTGGTCATATCTAGGTCGAGACTTCCCTTGTCGTCGTTGGTAAAGATGACAATCTGAACGTTGTTTCCGTTGTCTGCCAGAATTTTCATGATGCCTGAGCAGGCGAAGGTATCGTCATCGGGGTGAGCCGTGAACACGACGACGGTTTTTCCCTTCCACTTCTCGATTGGGGTGGAATCTGGATCTGCCGCCATTGCGCAGATAGAAATCGAGAGGCTTAGAATGAGCGCTGACAAAAGCGTGTGAATACGCGGCATAGAAGATCTCCCTGATAATGAACTGGAACTCGCGCTACGATAGCAGAGCATCATCTTGAAAGCGAGTTATTCGGAGATTTCGCCGAGTCTGTTTCAGAGGGGCTGCTTCCGCCGAATTTGAGGAACGGAATGAGCATTGGTGTTCGGCTTCGATAGGCGATGTAGTCCGGGCCGAGTGCGGCCTTCAAATCACGCTCCTCGACGGTGATTCCGAAGAAGATGTAACCAGTCACGACCAGAGAGAACACGAGGTGTCCTTGGGACATAACGGGATTCGCCCAGAACGCGATCATGAATCCGAGCATCAGGGGATTCTGAACGAGTCGGTACAACCACGGTTCGGCGAAGGGAGCATCTGTGTATTCTTTGCCTGAGAAGAAGAGGTAGACTTGCCGAAGCCCGAAGAGATCGAAATGATTGATCAAGAATGTCGAATAGAGGACAAGAAGCCATCCGAGCGCGCACAGTCCCCAGATTGTGTATGCCAGTGGAGGGGTGCCGGACACGTCCCAGACTATTTCCGGCATGGGTCTCCACTACCAGAATGTGAGGCCGAGCGCGAAGTTCGTCATGAGTACGAAGGTGCTTCGTTCGGCGGGTGTGGGGATGATTTTGGTGAACCATGCTTTGAATGCGGGGCGCGCCATGATGGTGTGCTGCACGGCGAAGACGCTGAGTAGGAGGACATTGATGATGATGGAGGGGACCATTTCGCCGGGATCGCCAGAGTCGATACCTTGCGGTACTGCGAGGTTTGCCGTAAACCCGGCAGCGTAGAGGAAAATGCCGAGAAATATGATGTAACAGATGGTGCCATAGATTAGAACGACGATTTTCATGCTTGAGATCCTTTTTTTGTACAAGTATTACAAGAGCGTGTACACGTTA
>DTSJ01000175.1 GCA_012965445.1 Candidatus Hydrogenedentota bacterium | reverse complement strand
ACGCAGGATCGACGGCGGCTGGTTTCTCGGTGAAAATGTGTTTGCCTGCTTTGACGGCTGCAAGGACATGGTAGGGCCGCGCGTAAGGCGTTGTGCCGTGTATAAGGATGTCGATGTCAGTTTTGAGGATTTCCTTGTAGGAATCGATTCCGACGAACATGTGGTCTTCATCGACGGCGACCTGATTGTTTATGCCTCGATTTTTCTTGAAACGTTCCAACTTTCCTTTTACACGGTCATCGAAAATATCTGCCATGGCTGTGAGTTTTACGTTGCTGTTGCCCTGGAGCATTTGCTGGGCAGCACCGCTGCCGCGTCCACCGCATCCGAGTAGACCGACTTTAAGGGTGCCGGAGTTCGTGGCCGCTTTTGCTCTCTGATCGGAGGCCAGGATAGCGAAAGTGGATGCTGCGCCGACCTTGGCGAAATCTCTGCGGGTAACTTTTTTGTGAGACATGGAGATATCCTCTTTATTCTACGTTCAGTTGATGATTCAGGGATTCAGCATAGCACATCCGGAGGCGAGATCCATCCCTGTTTTGTATTGTTTTTCTGTGGGGCCGGCGTGGTATGCTCGAATGCTGATTTTTTACAGCGTTCTCCCTTCGACGGATCATTGGAAAAGGAGCAATTCGGATGAACAGGCTATTTGGAAATCCTTTCTGGGTGCTGGCATGTGCGGCTTCGCTGGCTATTGTCCATTTTTCTACGTGGGCCGATTACAAGCGCGTGAATCAGCCCAATCCGGACGACCCATTGGAAGTACATGTGTTTGAGTTGGACAACGGGCTGCGCGTGTACTTGACAGAGAACCCTGAAACACCGCGGTTTTATGCCGAGATTGCTGTGCGCACGGGGAGTAAGAATGACCCGGCGGATGCGACGGGACTCGCGCATTATCTTGAGCATTTGTTGTTCAAAGGCAATCAGAATATGGGGACCCTGAACTATGAGAAGGAAAAGGTTCATCTGGATCGTATAACGGAGCTCTATGAGCGGCATTTTTTTGAAACAGATTCAGAGATACGGGCGGATATTTATGCTGAGATCAACAAAGAGGCCCAGAAAGCGGCGGAGTATTCGATCCCCAACGAGATTGACAAGTTGTTCAATGCGATGGGCGGCACGCATGTGAACGCGCATACCTGGCACGAGGAGACTGTGTATAAAGTGGGGCTTCCGTCCAACCGCATGACGCAGTGGGCAGCAATCGAATCACAGCGGTATCAGAACCCGGTTTTCCGTTTGTTTCACACCGAGCTGGAGACGGTGTACGAGGAAAAGAATCGGAGCCTGGACAACAAGGACCGGATCGTCAATTACGAGATGATGCGGACATTGTACAAGAAGCATCCTTATGGACAGCAGCCGACGATTGGTACGGTGGAGCACCTGAAGAACCCATCGCTGAATGTCATCTACGATTATTTTGATACCTACTATGTTCCGAACAATATGGGTATAATCATCAGCGGCGACATCAGCATTCCAGAGACCATTTCGATCATTGACGAGTACTTTTCTTTCTGGGAGCCGAAGGAACTGCCGAAGGCGGAATCCTGGCGCGAGACGAAACTGCGGGGTGCTGAGCGGGTGACTGTGAAGTATCAGGGCAACGAGTTTGTCGAGCTGGCGTTCCGGACCGTGGCGAACAAGCATGAAGACATCGAAGCGCTTGCGCTTTTCGATATGATTTTGGACAATTCCCAGGCGGGGCTCATCAATTTGAATTTGAACCAGCAGCAGAAGGTTCGGCAGGCAGGTTCTTACCCTCAAACGATGAATGACTACGGTTCGCAGCATTTGTATGGGATACCGAAAGAAGGCCAAACGCTGGAAGAGGTTGAGGAAATGCTGCTGGAACAGATCGAGCTGGTTAAAAAGGGCAAGTTTGAAGACTGGATCATTCCGGCGATCATCACGGATTTCAAAAAGAGCCTGAAGGGCGGGCAGGAATCTAACCTTGCGCGTGTGAGCAATATGCGCACGGCGTTTCTTGCGAATGAGGACTGGGATGACTCGGTTGCGGCGATGGCGCGTATGGAACGGGTGACGAAGGAGGATGTGGTACGGGTTGCAAACGAGTATTTCGGGAAGGACTATGTGTCGATCTATCGGCATGATGAACAGCATGAAGTTCCGCCAGTGGAGAAGCCGAAGATCGATCCAGTGAATATTGATCCGAAACGGCAGTCCGAGTTTGCGCGAAACGTTTTGGCGATGCCGTATACGGAGATTGAGCCGACGTATGTTGATATGGAGAAAGATTTCACTTTGGTCGAGTATGCGGATGGAGTAGATTTGTATTATTCGCCGAATCCGCTGAATGACTTGTTCTCGTTTTCGATTCTGGTGGAGTTTGGCTCGCATGAGGACAAGAAGATCAGCATGGCGACGCGACTTCTGGACAAATCGGGTTCCGGTGATTTGTCGTCTGAAGAGCTTAAAAAGGAATGGTATAAGTTGGGGAGTTCGTTTGGTTTGAGTGCGGGGGAAAACCAGTCGTATATTGGGATTTCCGGATTGGACGAGAATTTCGAGGCTTCGCTTGAGCTGATGTTGAAGCTGGTGCGCGACCCGAAGGCGGACGAGGCGACTCTGGAGACGCTGAAGGAGATCGTATTGAAGTCGCGCGAGGATGCGAAAAAGGACCCTGGTGCTATCGGCGGCGCATTGTCTACTTACAATCGGTATCTTTCGGAGTCTAGCCGATTGCGTATGCTGACCGGAGACGAGGTCAAAGCATTGAGTGTGGATGAGCTTCAGGCGAGCATCAAGGAGCTCCTTGGATATAAGCATACGATCACGTATACGGGTTCGCTTCCGCTGCAGGAAGTGGTTGCGATATTGAGGAAGCACCATCCGGTTTCTGGAGGATTGAAGGACACACCGGCGTATCGTTTTCAATATGCGCGTGAGATTACGGAGAATGAGATATATTTCTTCGACAAGGAAATGGCGCAGGCGCAGGTTCGGATTGAGTTTCCGGACGGGCGCTACAACGCGTCTGATCGCATCATGGTATCGCTGTACAACGGCTATTTCGCCGGTGGGATGTCTGGCATCGTGTTTCAGGAACTGCGTGAGGCGCGTGCGCTTGCTTATTCTGCCGGGGCCCGCTATGCAAGTGGGGGGCGCCTGAACGCGGAGAATATTATGATTGGCGCGATTGGGTGTCAGGCTGACAAAACGATTGACGCCGTTAGCGCTTTTCTTGAGTTGTTTGACAATCTGCCCGAGTCGCCGGAGCGCTTTGAGGAGGCGGTGAATTCGATCGCGAACCGATACCGGACATCGAAAATAGGCTTCCGGGGGGTGATTAGCGCGGTACGGGGCTGGGAGCGCCTTGGCTTTGAGAAAGACCCTCGGAAGGAGAGTTTTGAGATGGTTCAAGCGGCCGAGATAGCGAGTATGATGGATTTCCACGCGACGCATATCAAAGGGAAGCCGAAATTGATCTCGATTGTGGGGGACAAGCGGAAGATTGATATGGAAGCACTGGCGAAATTTGGAAAGATTACGGAAGTGACGCTGGACGATATTTTCGTGAAATAGCTTGGTGCAATGACTAGAGTGTGGACTTCTTACCCTGGTAGTAGGTTGCGATAGCTTCTCTTATATTGGATGGGGTGGCCACCACGGGATCCACCGGGTAACCACCGATACGTTCGATGTCCTCGATGGCGATTAGATCCATCGGGTTCTGCATGGCGACGACGAGTCTTTCGTTTTCCACGCGAATTGGAATGCAGACGTGATTCTCGGCCATTCGCTCGCTGATCATGCGTATCGCTTCATGTCGAATCGAGTTGTGTTCGATGCGGAGGAACGGAACTTCCATCTGATGGGCCAGCGCCTGCACGACGACGTCTTCTGTGGCGAAGCCTTTGTCGATGAACGCCTGTCCGATTTTTCCGTGATCAATTCCTTCTCTGCGTTCGGTTAGTACCTCGTCCAACTGCTCTTTCGTGATGACACGGGTCTCCAAAAGGAGATCACCCAATTTTTGTTTCGCCTCGACTTCGTCAAACTCGACATTAACCTTCGATTCGGCTTCTCGATCAGCCGTCTGCGCCTCGAGTTGCTCCTTGAGGGCGGTGATTTCCTCTTGGAGGCTCTTGTTCAATTCCTGGCTTGCCTCGTTCTCTTGAAGGGACTCGGTCAATTGCTGTGCAAGCGTCGACTTGGCAGTGTCGGCTCTTTCGGTGACGAGTTGTTCCTCCATCGCCGCCTTTCGTTCGCGTAGAAGTGATACTTGGGATTCGAGGGCATCTCGCTGACCGAGGAGTTTGGTACGGGCTTCGGTGTCTTCGCGAAGGGACGAGAGTTCGGCTTGGGCTTCTTTGAGGGCGGCGGCTTTTTCTTTTTCGGAACCCAGCGTTTTCTTGGCGTGGCTGCGCAACTCTTCAAGGCGTTCGGTGGCTTTTTCAGCTTTTGCGTTGGCCTCGACCAGTTCGTCCCTTAGTCCGGATATCGTCTCAACGCTGGATTCTGTTGCACCTTCCAACTGGTCAATCTGATCCTGGAGTACGTCGATGCTTTCTTTATGGCCAACGTTGGAGTGAACGCGGTCTGCAACATCGCCTTTCAGTGCGGCGTTCCGTTCTTTTGCTTCATTGAGGTTTCCATATCTTTGCGACTGGCATCCGACAAAGAAGATTCCAGGGTTTCTATTTGTTCGTGCAGCTTTTCCTGGTCTGCATCGCGTGTATCTTGTACCTGCTGCAGGTTCGAACTCTGCTGGACTTCTAGCTCTTTGATTTTGTAGTTGTGCTGGGCAGCGGCTTCTGTCAGTGCGTCGATTTCTTTTTTGAACTGTTCGTTCGTAGCATTTGCCGCCTCGAGCTTTTGCTTCGCCGCCTCATTTTCGGGAGTGATGGATTCCAGCGCAGCGCGTGAAGCATCCAATGCTGCGACGTGATCCTGATTCTGGCTGGCTAGTTCGTCATTTTTTTGCTGGAGGGTTTCGGCCGTATCCGCTATGGTGGTTTTCTGTTTCAGGTCTTCTTCGAGATTTGCGATACGGCGTTTTGCGACATCATTGGTCTCGGTACTCTCAAGTAGGCGGTTTTCCAATTCGGCGGCACGAAGGCGAAGCGCATCTTCGCCTCCAGAGGAACCGGCCTGGTCGCGTAACTGTTTTTTTGACTGCTCAAGTTTCTGTTTGTAGGAGGCTCTTTTGGTTTCGTAATTTTCCTGCGCGTTCTCAAGCTCGACGACCTGCTGCCGAATCGCGTCGGTGTCGGCGGATTCGTCCGTCTGGCTCGTTTGTTCGCTCTGGAGCTCGTGGCGGATATCTGCGAATAGGTTTGAGGTAGCCTCTTGATCGTGTGCGACTTTGTCGACGAGAGAATCGAGGGCTTCTTTAATTTCCCGGACATAGTTCATAATTTCGGAATGATTCTGGCGGGCAGTTTTCTGTTTATCGCTGGTCGACGCCTCTAGTGCGTCGGCCCCGGTTCTTTTTGTTTCCTGACTCATGGACAGTTCATCCTATTCGGAAGCAAAACCATATTTAAGGTCTGTTTCCTCATGCGTAGCAGTGTGAGGAGTATACGATCAATAGGGATACGCGTCAAGAAAAAGAGGAGCGGTCGCCGCTATTTCTAAACCAAATCAGTAAAATGACTTAGATAGTTTACGTTTGCTGTCGAAATCATGAACCGATGTCCATTTTGACGACTTCGCCGGGGAGTGTCGATGTATGAGGCCATAGTTTTCGGCCTGGATAGATTGAGGTATTGATGCCGGTGTGAACGTGGTCGCCGAAAATTGCTCCAAGCTTGCGGCGACCGGTGTCGATGAGTTCGCCTTTGACGAATGAGGCGTGATTTTTCCCGTCGTGGCGGAAGTTCGCAGTGACTGTTCCGCAACCGAGGTTTACCTCTTCGCCGAGGATGCTGTCGCCCGCGTAGCTGAGATGGGGTACTCTTGCACCGTTCATAAGGATGGAACCCTTTATCTCCGAGCCCTGGCCGATTTTGCAGTTGTCTCCTATAGCGGAGTTGGATCGAATCCAGGCGTTGGGCCCGATGGTGCAGTTCTCGCCGATGACTGCAGGGCCGTCAATGACTACGCCGGGACGGATGACGGTATTGCGCCCGATCGACACTGTCCCCGTGATATGTGCTGCGGGGGACACCTCGCCCAGGATCTCTCCCAGGAGATTTTCGAGGAGTGCCGCGTTTGCGTCGAGCAAATCCCAGGGATACCCGATAGACAACCAGTGCCCATTGATGGGCGCGGCTTTGAAAGGGACTTGCCCGGCGAGTTCCTGAATAGCGGAGGTGATTTCGATTTCGCCGCGGGAGGAGGCGGGAGTTTGATGGAGTATTTTGAAGATTTCGGGAGTCAGTTTGTAGGCACCTATGTTTGCGAGATCGGACACTGGTGTTTGTGGTTTTTCGATTACTTCTTCTATTAGGTTGTTTCCGTCGACTACAAAGACTCCGAATCTTGCAGGGTCGGGTACTGTTTTGCAGAGCGCGCCTTGATCGAGGCCTGCCAGGACCGCAATGTCGTCGCTGTGATAAATATCGTCTCCGTTGAAGGCGAGAAACGGTTCGTCGATGACGTTCTTGCACTGCAGGAGGGCGTGACCGGTGCCTTTTTGTTCTTCCTGCATGACGTATCGAATTCTTAGGCCACCGAAGGTATCGCCGAGTAATTCTCTAATCATTTCATGGCGATACCCTACGACGAGAACAACCTCGTCGATGACTTTCGGCAGCGCCTGGAGCAGATGCAGGACGATCGGTTTGTTTGCCACGGGGAGCAGGGGCTTGGGTCGGGTGAGCGTGAGGGGATGTGTTCGCGTGGATTTTCCGGCTGCAAAGAGTACCGCTTTCATAACGCAGTTCCTTTTCTACATGCGCACTGCCCAGATCAGGTTTGTGCAGGTGCTTCTTTTTTCCAGTATACGAACCAAATATTCCGACTGTAGATCAATACTGTAATGGCCATGCCAATCGCAAATATCCATTTTTCACGTTGAACAAATGCTGAGCATTGAAGAAGCGCCGCTATCAGGCTGATGATCCAGAAAATATTCGGAACGATGCTGCGCTTATGTTTCTCTGTCGTGATCCATTGGAGGATGAAACGTAACGCGAACAGGGCTTGTCCCAGCAGTCCGACGGCGAGCCAGGCCCATCCGATTTTTGATTCTGCCGAGCCCTTCTCATTTTGCGTTCCCCACTCGAGATAAGCGAAGCGGACCACGAAAAAGAGTCCTACAGCCGCGATGGTAAACATGGTGAGATGCAGAATCGCCGACGTCATTGGCGTCAGCGTACCGCGTTCGCGCCAGATATGGACGATATTGCGCCCGTAGATGACGACGTTGATGTTTTGGCCGATGATGCCCAGCAGGGATTGGTCAAGAATGCCGAATGTGAGCAGCATCACAGACCCGACGGCACTCATATACCAGAACAGAGTGGGCATAACGCTCTTTTTCTGATACTCCGAGGCGACCCATTGAACGATGAATCTGCCGTAGAAAATGGAAGCCGCCGTCACGCCGAGTGCAGTTACGGCTATCTGTGAATAATCGTCGCCCACCGAAAGGTGTCCCGGCACTTGAAGTATAAGTCGAATCAATAGAGCAACTTAAGTATAGATGAGGAGCGTAGATGATCGCAAAGTTTGGTAGGTCAATGTGCTATTGCGAAGGGTGATTGCGGGACGGACACCGAAGTGCTAAAAACTATAATAGTGATCGGAGAACTTCTATTGCTAATTTAGGATAAATTGTGATTTGCTACCGTCTGTTTTTAAATCCGTTCAGAAATTGGGCAAACTCAGCGGTCTTGCAATATGGGATGTTCTTGAAGAAAGGGTTGAATGTGTCGGTATACAAATACACGGTAGTAATTCCACAGCGAGAGGATGCTATTGAGCAGGGTACGGTGGTAGCTTTCAGTGAAACGGAAGCAAAACGAAAACTACGTCAGTTTGAGCTGGTGAATCCGAAGCTCAAAGAGATTCGGGGGATATCAGGCTTGATTAAACGATTTACAGCGGATATTAAGTAGGGGTAAGCGGCGGGCACGGTTCCAGGACTAGCCGAGTCTGCGGGTTTTGTCTGATCCGACATTTTCATCGATGATTTCGAGCATTTCTTTCATCAGGGCGTTGTAGCGCAGGAACATGCATTTGTTGAACAGGCTGCACTCGTCGCATTCCCGCAGTTTCACGTCGTCTTGGCGGAGATAATGTTTCTGGGTACTGTTGTTGAAGGAAATCGACAGATTCGCAAGTTGTCCGAAACATTCTTTGAGTGCCATATCGTAAGGCCTTTCTTCTCGAGTTCAGTCTGTATCGGTTTATTGTACTCTATAATCGTGATGGATGTTAAGTGTGTTGTCCTAGCGCCAGTGCGAAGGCGAGGATGTCTACGTGTTTTGCGCCGGCACGCAGGAGTGCCTTCGAACATTCGGCTACTGTACCACCGGTCGTCACGACGTCGTCAATCAGCAGTATTCTGTGACCCGTAAAATCGACTTCTCGATCTACGGCGAAAGCCCCGCGCACGTTGTCTTGTCGATCCTGCGGATCGTTGAGTCGGCTCTGCGTGCGAGTCGGGCGAATTCTTGTTAGTGCAGTAGTCAGGGGTGCATGTGGAAACAGACCGGAGAGGGATTCGGCCAGTAGTTGTGCCTGATTGAACCCGCGATCTCGCAATCGCACTGGATGCAAGGGTACGGGTGCGATCACAGTATAGTGATCAGTGTCCATCGTAGTGATCACAAATTGTTGTATCTGCTCGACCATGGGGTCAAGAACCCATTTTCGTTCGTGAAATTTGAGGATCTTTACGGCCTCGGCTGCGGCACCTTCGTAAACAGTCGGGGCAAAAATATGGCGATATGGGGGGCGTTCTGTTCGGGTATTGCAAGCACTGCAGGGGTAGTTTTCGGGTACACCGAAGCCTACGGTTCTGGGGTGGGGCTTTCCGCAGACTGAGCAGAATGGCGGCTGAATTCGCGTCGGGAGTTCCCAACATGTCGGGCAGAAAAAACCGTTTTCGTTCGTCAACAGACGAATGCCACATTCTTTGCAAAAGATCGGGGAAGTCAGAGTTTTCAGGGTAAGTGTACACATTTTTTTGCTACTCGGTAAACATGGGTATCTGCGCATTCGACTTGAAGTCGTAATGGATTTCGGTTGGATCCAGGGAATCCACGGATCCTTGGTACGGTGTTCTCAGCTGTTTGTCAACGATGTAGAGGTGAAATTGGGTAGACGGTTTGGTGAGCATGTTTACTCTGCACTGAATCTGGAACAGGGGAGAACCTCGCTTGAAGTGATTCGGTTCATCCAGAGTAACGCGTATACGTCCTTTTTCGAGCACGAGTAATCGCATTTTCTGCCGAGAGTTTGAGACTGCTTCACCTGGGACGATGCCGAGGTATTCGATTGCTTCCGGGGGCGTTACTTCGACGATAACGCTGGCCTGGTCGATATGAACAAGGGTGTCATCAAGGGACGCACTTAAGAATAATTGGTAGACACCATATTGGACGCGAACCTGATTGATGGCTTTCAGGGTCATTTTCACGTTGGTACGGGGTCGGTATGTAAATGCTTCGTCAAGTGTGGAGGGGACATCGAAATCTGAGTCTCGAACTTCGATGCTTATCCGGTCCGAACTGGAAGCGGCTTTCGGGGGAACGACTGCGTAAAGCTGACGGCGGCTGAGGAGCCGGATGTCAGGGGATATCTGGTCTCCGAACCAGATTTGGCTGTTTGGGGTGAGGTTTCGTCCATGGATCAGGATGTTCCTGCTTCCTTCTGCGGGCATAAAAGCTGGATCGATAGCAGCCAGATAGGGTGTACCAGACGGAGGTAGCGGGTGTTTGTCTGCGGCATCGGCAATTCCATCGTCGTCAGTGTCGCTGAGGAGCGGGTTCGTTTCGATATCATCGACGATTCCGTTCTGGTTGTGGTCCTCGAATCCGTCAAGTATTCCGTCTCCGTCGGTATCCGCGAGAGCGAAATGCGTCTCGCCGGGATCGTACTTTTGATTGCGATTTTCGTCTTCGATGTTGTCCGGGATGCCATCTCCGTCCAGGTCCGGACGGTGGGCTGAAGTGTCAGCAAAGTGGCGAAAGATGCTTTCAACGAATCGAAGATTCCGGGGGTCTGTGAGAGCTTCGTTTTCGAAAGGGGTGGACGACGCGAATGCGATGACGCTTCCGAGTCCATAGGAGCGTGTGGCAGCGACGGCAGAGAGGCCGTTCGTACTTTCGAATGCGAGATTGCCATTCGTGTCAGCAGCTTTAATGACAGTACCACTACGGAATTGTACGATTTTCCGGTGACGCATAAATCCCTCTTTTGTGTCGGTAATGTATTGTCCGTTCAGTTCCGAATTCGCGTCTAGCTGCATGCCGAGTGCCTCTAGCCAGCGTCCGCTGGAGTTGTTGTCTGGGAAGGAGGGCGTGTGTGCCAGGTAGAGGATTGTTCCCCCGCGGGACAGGTAGTCCAGCAGAGTCTGGTTTGTAAAGATTCCGTATTCTGCAGAAGCTGATGGGAGGACGAGAGTCGTGAACCTGTCGATGTCAATGTCGGTTGGTCCGGCTATTTCCTGAACGGTATATGACAGGGGGTGGGCTAGTAGATGGGCGGCGATTCGGGCGAATGGGTTTAGCGGGTTTTCGCTCAGAACGGAGAGGGGATGATCTTCTGGATTGCGCACCCAGAGTATGGATGAGCAGAGGGTGTCGACGGGATTTATTTTTATTTGGAAGAGTGTGTTTGAAGTTCCGATCTGGAGCATTATTGTGTGTTTTGAGTTGGAATCTTGCATGAAATTTTCGGGATTTACGGAGATTGTGATGCCTGCGTCAGTGCCGGGGGAGGTCCTAAGTCTAAGCCAGGTCGGGAGATAGGGGGTATCGGCGCGAAGGGCGTCTATTTGGGTGTCGGGGATGCCGATTGCGAATCGTTCGATACCAATTCGGTCTTCGCTGAAGACAATTGAGCGCATTTGACGTGGTGCTGACATGGTGTTGACTATGTGTTGACCCTGTTTGACGCCGGGGTGTCGTTGTATGTGGGTGATGATACCGGTGGGCAAGGAGATTGTATTCTCAGTGCTACCGGTATCGGAACTGACGCTTTGCAGCTTGTTGGCAATACCCAGGATGAGGCGATCGTCTGTCCAGTACAGTGCCGTAACGGTATCCTCGAAGGAAAGTGTTTTGTACGGGGCGTGATTTTCGTCGTAGAGCTCGATTTTTTGTCCGATCCCGATCGCTGTGTGCAGCGTATCTGGGTTGACCGATACCTGAAGGGGGGAGTTGACGCCTGAGTAGGTGAAGGCGGCGGCGGAGCGCAATGCGTTGTCGTCTACTTCAATGTTTGCCGCGAAGGCATGTGAGCGCCCCGTGGTATGGCTGAGGACCCAACACGAATCGTCTGCTCCGGCGACGAGCGCCGTATTGGAACCGACGAGTGTACCTTCGATGGTTATGGGTTCGGGCATCGGCGTTGAGTCGATTAGATCGATTGCTTGTATCCAGGAATTGCGTTTTCCGTCTGGTTCGCCGAGGACGTAACCGGAAAACGCGACGTAGAGGTAGCGACCAGTGTTTGAGATGAGTGCAGCATGGGCGCGGGTGCCGAAGCCCGGATGTTCCACCGTTAAGGGTATCGCTTTCCCGATTCGGCGTCTGCCGCCGAGTTCGCACAATTGAACGGTATAGTGTGCCTGGTCCAGCGCCCGCAGGATGATCGCTGCGGACGTTCCGTCTTTTGCCGGCAGAGCGAACAGGGGTATACCGGACAGGGGTACGGAGATGATTTTTCCGTTTACGTCGTACGTGAGTCTGTTCTGTCCGGAACTCTGGTAGACGGTACACAAGAGGTCCTGATTGAGTTCCGGATCGCGACCCCAGAAATTGGCGATGACATCTTCATCCGGGGAGTATAGGGGCGTGTTTGCCTGCAAGGGAGCAAGGTCCAGGATGAGCGGGTAGGGATTTCCCGGATCTGTATCCGGCGCGGCGCTGGCCCGCTGCATTATGCCGATGGTAGCGGCCTGACTGAAATCGTGGTTGAAGGACAGGAAAGAATTCCATTCCTGATCGGAGATGAGAACCCCCTGGGTAGCCTGGCCGATATCGATATCGACACCGTGTACATAGGTGCCGGTGGGCGTGCGCTGCGCGGATATACCTTTGGTGATAACCAGAAGCGGGTCGGCGGCAGCAGTGACGTGGATGCCAGAGCACAGCGCGAGTGCGCAAAGGGTTGATCCGGTGCGAATCGAATGAAACATGGCGTGGTCGGGTTTCCTTTGGTCTCCGTATCTCCATGATATACGAAAAGCATATGAAAAAATAGAATGGAGGGAATTTGGAAAGTCGTTGCGGACAATAGGGGAAGATCGTGAATAGCGCGGGGGCCAAGTGACCTTCATATTGGGCGTTGTTTGCGGGTGCCGAGGGTATCCTGGGGGTGGATTGAGGGTTTTTTGTCTGGTTTGGGATGCGCAATTTTTTTTGATTGGGTTTGATGGATGGTCGGGGTTGGTTTTGGAGGTGTTATTTGAGTTGGGCGTTATCTATTGTACTTTTAGACCTATTTGGACTGTAATAGGGGTTGAATAGGTTG
>DTSJ01000174.1 GCA_012965445.1 Candidatus Hydrogenedentota bacterium | reverse complement strand
GATCCGAAAGCCGAGCAGCTTCACTCGTAAGCCCCGCGCAGCGCGGCGTGTAATACACCTCGCCGCCTACCGTCGGAGGAACGCCCACCCAACTATGCGCCTGCGCCGCCTGAGAAGTTTTTTGCAGAAGGACCAGATATTTCTCCGCGATCGGCTTCGGCAGCTTGTGGCTGGTTTGTGCGATTGCCTCAAAAAGATGCTCTACACCTACGAAATATTTACCGCGCTGCTTGCTGATCTCGGCAGCCGAATCCAGCAGATCCCCTATTTCCGGTGACACAGAAACTTGCACCAATTGAACTCCCTAAAAGGACGTATACGTTCGCCACAGCCCAAACCAGCCTACTGCGCTACAGTATAAACCTTTGCACCTTTTGATACAATCGCGCATACATCAAATACGGCAAACTTGCAAATCATTAAGGCATCTCTCTATTATCATCGACTTCATCCACCTATTTTTTTCACACCGTCGAGACTCCAAAACGAATGTCATCTGAACACAATGAAACAGCTGAACCGCTGACAGATCCAGCGAAATCCGCCCTCAAAGCAGTATTCATCACGCTTTTCCTTGATCTCGTCGGATTCTCCATCATATTCCCTCTGTTCCCGGCGATGTTGGACTACTATCTGCAAAAGGAAGGTGATCAAGGTCTCATCGGTGCCGTCGTATCGCTTTTGGAAAAGTTCACAGAAGTCGCTGGCGGCCCAAGTGAAGTCGGGATCATTGTACTCTTCGGCGGAATTCTCGCCTCTCTATTCTCTCTGCTCCAATTTGTATGCTCACCGATCATCGGTGCCCTCTCGGATCGCTACGGGCGGCGTCCCCTCCTGCTCATTTCAATCGCGGGAATCGCCGTATCGTATGTGATGTGGTTCTTCGCAGGCACCTTCGCCATGCTTGTCGCGGCACGAATTCTCGGTGGCCTCATGTCTGGAAACATTTCCACCGCATCAGCAGTCGTCGCCGATGTCACCACGACCCGGAATCGTTCCAAAGGCATGGCGATCATTGGAATCGCCTTCGGTATCGGCTTCATCATCGGCCCCGCAATTGGCGGATTCTCAGCCATGATCGATCTGAGAGAACGCATACCCGGACTCGTCCCCTACGGACTCAATCCCTTCTCCACCCCCGCACTCATCGCCGCCATCCTCTCCGTCATCAATTTCATATACGTACTCACCAAATTCAAAGAAACGCTCCCAGAGGCTGCCGAAGACTCTGAGCGCGTACAGCGATCAATCAACCCGGTCACTCTCTTCAAGACACAGGAATACCCCGGCGTATCAAACACGAACATGATAAATTTCCTGTTCCTGACGACTTTTTCCGGCATGGAATTCTCCCTCACCTTTCTCGCCATGGATCGACTTGACTATGGCCCCAAAGAAAACGCATACATGTTCCTCTTCATCGGATTCGTTCTCACGATGGTTCAAGGCGGCTACGTACGACGCAAGTCAGAGGCCATCGGACCAAAAAGAATGGCTCTGCAAGGCTTTGTCTGCGTCGCCCCCGGCCTCTTGTGCGTAGGACTCGCCGACAGAGTCGGAATCCTCTATTTGGGCCTGTTCCTCATGGCACTTGGCTCCGCTCAAATCATTCCATGTCTCACAGCACTCGCCTCGTCCTACGCGCCAGCAAATGAACAAGGCCGAATCCTCGGAATTTTCCGCTCACTCGGCGCACTCGCAAGAGGCGCAGGCCCGCTCATCGCCTGTATCCTCTACTGGAGACTAGGCGCGACTGCCGCCTACGCCATAGGCGCAGCAACCATCATCATCCCCCTCCTCCTAACGACAAAACTCCCGAAAATAACAGCAGACTAATCTAGTGCTCGTCGATTCCGTGCAGCACGCACAAAAGATGATCAAAAGTCTTCAAGATTTCCCTCATGTATTCCGCCACGCCCTTGGGGCTTCCCGGAAGCGCGAATACAAGTGTCGAGCCAAGCACCGCCGCAACCGTATGGCTCAATGCTGCCAGTGGATTCTCCAAACCATACTTCACCCGAATGATTTCCATAATGCCCGGAATCGTCTTGTCCGCCAGCTTAAGCACAACCTCTGGCGTGATGTCGCGAGGACCAATGCCCGTGCCTCCAGTGATAAAAACGGCATGGGTGTCGTCATAACGCGTCCTGCTCAAAGCCTGTTCAAGCTGATATTCTTCGTCGGGCAAAATACGCAGAGACAGAGTGTACCCGATTCCAGTATTCTCGAAAAACGCGTCCAGCGCATTCCGAATTGCCGGGCCGCCTTCATCTTCGTAGTCTCCAGCATCAGCGCGATCGCTCATCGTGATTATTTCGATACGCAGCGGATTCTCTGGAGAGAAATGTTTTGCCAGCCACGCGATGTCGTGTTGCCCCATCAGTAAATTCCTCAGCGAGTCAGTCGCAGTTCAACAACAGTTCCTGCGGGCATCTCCGTCACGCCGTATGGAAACGGTATTACCCCGTGCGCGTGACACAAGGCGTTGATATGTGCAGAGCCATGATAAGGAATACGCGCAATCGTCCCTTCGGGCGTCGTCATCACCGGCACCCACGACGTCCGCCCGGAATTCTTTCGCGTGAAATCCTCGCCCAACGGCATTTTGACAATCGGCGGCGAATACTCGTGTCCCATCATGCGAAACAGGAAAGCCTTGACCACCAGTTCAAAAATCGTATACGTCGCCACGGGGTTTCCTGGAAGTCCCCAGCAAAAAACGTCATCGGAAAGACCAAAAGTCGTCGGTTTTCCCGGCTGCACAGCCACGCGGTCATACAATATTCTAATTCCATGCTCCTTCAGTATGCGCGGCACAAGATCAAACTCCCCCATCGACATCCCGCCAGACATAAGCACAACATCGTTGGTTTCGAGCGCCCGTCCAATCACCTCGTTCAGCGATTCATCGTTGTCACGCGCAATGCCTTCGTAGTTCGCGATGCAGCCCATCGAAGCGACCTGAGCACACAATGAATAGGCGTTGCTGTTGCGAATCTGAGCGGGTTCGGGCGTCAACTCAGGCTCAACAAGTTCGTCTCCCGTCGCTACAATACCGACCGTCGGGCGTAGGTACACTTCAACCTCCGGATACCCCATCGATGCCAGCACAGCAACATCAGGTGCCAAAATCCGATGCCCCGGATCCAGAATATCATCGTCGGGCTGCAGATCTTTCCCCATCACCGCAATATTGTCGTTCGTCTTGTCTTTGACGAACCGAACCGTCTTGCCGTCAGACGAGCTCTCGCCGTGTTCCACCATAAAACAACAGTCCGCACCCTCCGGCACAGGCGCACCCGTCATAATCTTCGCGCATTCCCCCGCCCCAACCGATTTAGTCGGCATATACCCCGCCGCGACAGTCTCAATGATCGTAAGCTCGCCATCCAGATCCGAACGCCGACACGCGAACCCGTCCACCATCGCCCGATCAAAAGGAGGCATCGCCATATCCGCAACGACCTGCTCCGCAAGAATGCGCCCCGGCGTGTCTCGAAGTGGGACAACCTCCGTACCCATCCGCCGGGCCGATTTCAGAGCAATGCTATAGGCTTCTTCGAAGGATATCACGCGGCCTTACTCCATGGTCAAGGCACTGGCCTGCGCCACGACATCAGGCGC
>DTSJ01000173.1:3378-3669 GCA_012965445.1 Candidatus Hydrogenedentota bacterium | reverse complement strand
TGTTAATGCACTGTTAGAACAACGCCCCTCGAGCGGCACTTGCCGAAACAACTGTGGGCTACTATAGTCGGCTCAAAGGGCGCGAAAGGCATACGCCAAGTGCTCCCTTGATCGTCCGACCAAGTCAGCAACGGGCGCTCTCCTTTGTTAGGTACTTTTGCTGGAGCCCCTCGAAACGTGCACAACCATCGCCCTGTCGGTGTCACACACGGCATAGGAAAGGTGAGGCTCTGGTGATCGCTGCCGCATTCCCCCTCGAACACCGTTCCCTGTTTCTTGATTCTCATTGTA
>DTSJ01000173.1:0-3368 GCA_012965445.1 Candidatus Hydrogenedentota bacterium | reverse complement strand
CCAATCTGTATTATTCCAAACTAAGATATACGACATTCGAACTGATTTTCAACCAGTAACAAAATGATATGGGTCCATATAAAGTATTGATTTTCATCGCGAATCGAAACCATCGCCCGGAAGTTCTTTTCGACTATTAGACGACCTATTGCACTAAGGAGAACTTGTATTGAACATTCGCTTTCATCTAAGAAAACCTCTTTATCTTCTGGTTTTCCTATTCTGGTTTCCTGCTGCCTCATCCTATAGTGTCGAGCACTTGGGCGATCTCACCGGGCCCTGGATCCTCTTTGTTGATGATCATGTTATCGAACATAAGGATAACGTATCCCGAAGCTACCATGCCTTCCAGAAGCATGAGGCTAACCCGCTTCTCATCGCGGACAAGGCCTGGGAAGGTTCTACTTCCTATTTGTACGGCACCGTCCTCCCCGCTGAAAATGAAAACGGATATCGCATGTGGTACCACTCCTGGGCCAACGGCGAATATCGGATGCTCTATGCGACGAGTCGGGATGGATTACAGTGGGACAAGCCGAATCTGGGTCAGGTCGCTTTTGAAGGGTCAACACAGAACAACATCCTGTTCAGGCACACCCACGAAAATCACAGCCCTCAGGTCATCCACACGCCATGGGAAAGAGATCCGGAGCAGCGCTACAAGTTCATCTATTACGAATACGGTCGAACCCCTCCCGATTTTACGATATCCGGATACTACGGGATGTCGTCTCCCGATGGCGTCCATTGGAATGTCGCCAACGAGATGAAACCCATTTTGAAAGACCATGGCGACGTAGGTAATTTCGTGTGGGACTCACTGCGTAAACGATATATCGCTTGGCCCAAGAAGTTCGACGAGGTCCGCGGCTTTCGCAGGCGGAGCGTCGGATTTACCGAGACGCGGGACTTCGAGAATTGGCCGACCACGAAGCTGGTACTGGTTCCCGATGAGTTCGATGATCGCTGGGTAAACGAGAAATCCGCCGATAATGCACACACCGATTTCTACGGCATGAGCGGCTTCGCGTATGAGTCCATGTATATCGGATTCCTCTGGGTTTTCCCAATCACCGATGGTAAGAACGATGGCCCCATCTTTGTGGAGCTGGTTACCAGTCACGACGGGGAGCATTGGACGCGCCAGGAAAAACCTCGACCACCGATTCTCCCGCTCGGCACCGAAGGCGCATGGGATGACGGTATGGTTTTCACGCCCAACCATCCGCTCGTCGAGGACGGTATAATCAAGCTGTATTACGGTGGATTCGATACCACCCACAGTGCTGGCGATGGATCTGCCGCAATCGGCCTCGCCACCCTTCGCAAAGACGGCTTTGCGTCCCTCGACGCAGGACCGAAGGTAGGAATTATCACCACCACGCGACTGGTGGGGGCAACGGGTACTCTCGCGGTGAATTATCGTTCAAACTCCGGGTGGCTCAGAGCCGAGATTCTGGATGGGAAGGGTAACGTTGTTGCAGGGTACAGCCGTGAAGACTGTACGCCACTCACCGCCGACAACCTCGATGAAACATTGTCCTGGGGCGGGCGAAAGCTTCTGCCCAATATAGGTAATCCCTTGCAAATTCGATTTATCTTGCGCAATACGGCTCTCTACTCGTTTCGATTCGGCGAGGGAACAAGCGAGAAGGATCCCGAATGAGAACTATCGAATTAACGGATCATGACCGCTATATCTATGAGCACGAAATTCGCCCTTATGTCCCCGATACAGTGTTCGATGCCCATACTCACCTTTTGGGTAATCGGTTTCATCCCCGCCTGGACGAGACGATGCCTATTGCCCGAGACCCTATGTTAGATAACGTGGATTGTGCGTATCTACAACAGTGGTGGCGCGCACTACTTCCCGACTCAAATGTTTCGGGTATGCTCATGGGTTTCCCCACCCTTGATGTCGATATGGCCGGAGAGAACGCTTATGTCGCTGAACAATCCGGTGTGGCAGGTTATCCCTTCGCGCTACTAACTCATCCGTGTACGTCATCGGACAACCTGAGAACAGAAATTGAATTACTGCGTCCCTCCGTACTCAAGCCCTACTTGATATTCGCGCAAAATGGGGACACAAGCCAGGCGGCAATTACGGACCTGATTCCAGAGCACCAACTCGCGCTGGCTGACGAATATGGGCTTGCCGTAATGCTGCACGTATCCAAACCACGGGGTATGGCGGACGTAGATAACCTCGCGGATATCGCACGACTCGTACAAGACTTTCCGAAATGCCAATTCATCCTGGCGCATTGTGGTCGTTGTTTCATTCCGCCCAATATGGAAGCGACACTCGATCTGCTTCCTACTGCTGAGAACCTATGGCTCGATACGTCGGCGGTATGCGATCTGGGCGTATTTATGGAATTATTGAATCGATACGACCGCTCACAAATCCTCTTCGGTACGGACTTGGTCACCGCCGCCGCCTTTCGCGGCAGTTACATTCGTCTTGGCATGAGCTGGCACGTTTGTACGGCGGACATGGTCGCGCGTGCCGGAGGCATGAGCGATAAAACGACCTTTGCTGCCTATGAAAGCCTGTCCGCCCTCTGCCGTGCCTTGCGCCTGACCGGGTGCAGTGAGGATGATCGCGCAGATATTTTTTATCGTAATGCCCACCGACTATTCGAGTATTCAGGAGACACCAGGTGAATGATTCCCGTCCGTCAAAGACGCAAACTCTGTACAATCATGCACGCGAACGCATACCCGGCGGCACGCAGCTACTCAGCAAACGTCCGGAAATGTTCGCACCCGATATTTGGCCAGCCTATTTTCGTGAAGCTCGCGGCTGCGAAGTCTGGGATCTGGATGGCAAACACTATTACGATATGTCGCATAATGGTGTGGGGGCCTGTTTGCTCGGGTATGGCCATCCCGAGGTCACTGAGGCCGTAACCAAGCGAATCGCGGACGGTAGTTGCTGCTCATTGAATCCGCCCGAAGAAGTAGAACTTGCCGATGAACTGTGCGCCATACATCCATGGGCTGAACGAGTCCGATTCGCGCGAGGCGGAGGAGAAGCCTGCGCAGTCGCCGTACGCATTGCCCGCGCGACAACCGGACGATCCGTCATCGCAGTATGCGGTTATCATGGTTGGGAAGATTGGTACTTGGCTGCCAATCTCGGCGAAAGTGACGCGCTATCCGGACACCTTCTCCCAGGATTATCTCCCGTAGGGGTCCCGCGCGCCTTGCGAGATACAACGGTCACTTTCCCCTACGAAGATCAATCGGCCCTGGACACGATTATCGACACTCATGGCGAGAATCTTGCCGCCATTATCATGGAGCCTTGCAGATACCACGATCCCGATCCGACTTTTTTAGCGCATGTACGTGACGTG
>DTSJ01000172.1 GCA_012965445.1 Candidatus Hydrogenedentota bacterium | reverse complement strand
GACTTATTCCTGAGGACAAGAAGATTGCCTTCAGTCCTGCGCCGCCAGTTTATGATAAAGAAGCCACTTACACCTTGTATGTGGTGACGAAAGACGCTGGTGTATCTGGTGAAGGGATCACGAACGCTGTTGCGCGACCGAATCCCGAGACACCGGGTCGATGGATGATACGGTTTGAGTTCAATTCTGAGTCCGGCCAACTTTTCGGTGACCTGACAGAATCGCACCGGAACGAAGCGCTTGCGATACTGCTGGACGGCAACGTGATGTCTGCGCCGAATATCAACGAAAAGATTACTACTAGCGGATCGATATCGGGTAGTTTTGGAGCCGATGAAGCCAAGGACCTTGCGATTACCCTGAATTCCGGTTCTATGCCGGTAGAAATTACTCAGGATTACGCGGGCGTTGTGGGAGCATCAATCGGCGGCGAGTCGGCGGAGAAGGGTGTGAATGCGTCGCTTATCGGCCTGGTGCTGGTGATGGTCTTTATGATTGGCTACTACCGCATTGCGGGGTTGATTGCGAATATTGCGCTTACGGTGAATGGTTTACTTATTCTCGGCGCGTTTGCCTATTTTAATGTGACGTTGACGCTGCCGGGTATTGCGGGGTTAATCCTGACAATCGGTATGGCGGTGGATGCGAATGTGCTGATTTTCGAGCGTATCCGCGAGGAGGCGAAGCTGGGTAAGTCTCTGGCGGCGTGTATTGAAGGTGGATATGCGCGGGCCTCTTCGGCGATCTGGGATGCCAACGTGACGACGCTGATCGCTGCGGTCGTGTTGACGCAGTTCGGTACCGGGCCGGTGCAGGGCTTCGCAATTGCGTTGAGCATTGGTATCTGCATGAGTGTATTTACTGCTCTGGTTGTGACGCGGGCGATACTGGAGTTTATATCTGACAGCAAGATGGTTGCTGCAATTTCGATGGCGAGCATATTGAAAAGTGAGCCGAAGATTGGATTCATGGCGAAGCGCAAGGCGGCGACGATCCTCAGCCTCGTTGTGATTGCAATAGGTGTGGGAATATTCGCTTCTCGCGGAGAAGACAATTTCGGCGTTGATTTTACCACGGGTACGAGTATGCGGGTGTCGATTAGTTCAGCGAAATCTGTCAGTGTAGACGCGGTTCGCGATGTACTGAACACCGGTGATTTTGCTTCGGCGATTGTACAGGAGTCGGGCGACGGTACTACGACAGACGATCATCGGTTTTTGATTCGTATTGGCGGCGAGACTGCCGCCGAGGGAGAGAAAGTTGCGATTGACGTAACTGAATCCGTTCAGATCGCATTGTCGTCACTCTCTGATTCTACATCGGAAAATTTGGATGATCAGGTTGAGGTTTTGCAGTCGGAGTCAGTTGGCCCGGCCGTGGGTGAGAAACTTCGACGCGATGCGATCAACGCGATATTTTTTGCGCTGTTCTTTATTATTCTTTACCTCTGGTTCCGGTTCGAATGGAAGTACGCCGTCGGCGCGGTCGTTGCCCTGGTGCATGACGTGCTGATTGTTGCGGGTGTTCTGGCGCTTTTCGGGAGGGAAATATCGATTCCGACGGTTGCCGCACTGCTGACGATAATCGGGTATTCGTTGAACGATACGATTGTTGTGTTTGACCGGGTACGCGAGGATCTGGCGCTGAACAAGTCGCGCGGCATGAACTTTATCGACATGCTGAATACGAGCCTGAACCGTACGCTGAGCCGTACATTGCTGACGTCTATGACGACGCTGTTCGTGGTGCTGGTGCTGTTTATATTCGGCGGACCGGCAATTAACGATTTTGCTCTGGCGTTGATCGCCGGGGTGGCTGTGGGTACCTATTCGTCGCTGTTTGTGGCTACTCCTGTAGTATATGCGATTCAGAAGTTCATGGATAATCGTGAGGCCCATGCGGCGACGCGCGGGAAGAAGCCAAAGACGGCTTAGTTAGTATTCATGTAGTATATTTCAACTCCAGGTCTTCGGGCCTGGAGTCTTTTTTTGTGGATTGCAGCGGTTGGGGTAGAATGTGCGCGGACTGGAGTCAGTGTATGGATGACAAGGACAATGTATTGGTGCAAGCCTATGAGGGTGCGAGTCCTGAGAGATCGCGGTGGGCTGTCAGGAGCTTTGTGATGGCCAATATTGCGCTGGCGGGATTGTTCTTGTCGCAGCTGCTTCCGATGCTCGTCTTCTTGTATCTTGCTTTTCCCGGGGCAATTGTATTTGGACATTTGGGGAAGCGGGATCTGCGTCGTGAGCCGGAGCGGTATACCGGATTCGCGATGGCGCAGTATGGATTGATGGTTGGGTATTTCTGTTTGATGATTACGATGCTCGTGGTGGTTGCGATGTTTCGGGGTTATCAGATAGGCGGGTAGGAGAAGAGTATATGATTATTTTGCTGCCTCCGAGTGAGGGTAAATCTGTGGAATCAGGGCGGGGCGTGTTCAGGGATCTTCATCCTGAGCTCGTTAGAGAGACGAAGGGCGTGCT
The DNA here is from genome assembly GCA_012965445.1 of Candidatus Hydrogenedentota bacterium. The sequence continues at coordinate 1,210 of DTSJ01000172.1, read as the reverse complement.
GAAGCATTTGCGCGGGCTGGACAGTGAGACGTTGGGGAAGTTTTACTGCATCAAGAATCCTGAGAAGGCCACGGAAGCGCATCGACTCAATCTTGGAGTACTAAAGGCCGGCGGCATGCGCGCGCTGGAGCGAAATACCGGGGTGATATACGGTCATCTGGATTATGGGTCGCTACGCGCGAAGAGGCGGGCGATTGGCCGTGTGCATATTGTGTCGGGGATGTTTGGATTGATATCCGGGGGTAGTCTGATTCCGAATTACAAGTTGCCGATGAACACATGGCTTGCGCGGCACTGGCGGGAAAGCAATACGGAGCGATTGCAGAAGTTGCGGGGGAGGCAGGCTGTTCTATCCCTGCTGCCAGCGAGCTATTCCAAGGCGATCGGTGTTGATGATGCGATTCACGTGCGGTTCAAGGTTGGGGGCGGGAAGAAGCTGGCGGGGCATTTTGGGAAGGCGATTAAGGGTCGGTTCGTGCGATATTTGATTGAGAATGATATTACTTCGATGAAGGGTTTCGACGGATTCGTGGAAGACGGGTTTCGATTCGACGGAACGGATTTTATTCAGGGTTAGACCGCATCGCTCACCAGAATTCCGATACGACGACAGATCTGAATGCTCCGGTATGCATATATTTTCCTTTTCGATCTTGACGTGACAAGCAGTCTGTTCTTCAATCATCAAAACTTCCCTCCCCTCATTCCACGGCGCAACGAAGTTGCGACCGTGGAATCTCAGGCAGTCGGCGAACCCAAACCCCAACTCTGTACCGAGGGCTACCCGATCCCGACACCCTGTTGCGCAAATGTTTCCGTGCGGAATGAGGCGCCGGGTTTGCACGTAGTCCTGAGATTTCACGGTCGCGCCGAGCGCACCGTGGAATGACGTGAATGGAAGTGGATTAAGCAGTGAGCAGGATTAAGAAAAGGAATCTTGGATTTCCGGTGAGCGAACCGGGCTAGCGAATTGAGCTTGAGGATTCGAGGCGATCCTGCTGAATTGCGATGAGTTCTTTGATAAGGTCAGCGTTCGACTCGTCGTCTTGAAGTGTGTAGGCGTTGAGGAGATTGTTGAGGACCCGGCGGATGATTACGTGGGCACGAGCGGGATCGCTGACGAGTGTCTCGGGATTTTCGAAGGCTTCGTTGTCGTTGTTTTCCTTGAACGAGGAAGGGGGAATGCAGCGGCCTCCGTTGAAACAGTCGA
>DTSJ01000171.1 GCA_012965445.1 Candidatus Hydrogenedentota bacterium | reverse complement strand
CTACTGGCACAGTAGCTGGCGAACACATAACACAGACCATGAGGATGAATAGTAGGATTGTCGACTGAGTTATCCCACCAGCCTGTGATTTTCACCTTCGTTCCTGCGGGGACTGCTTTTGGCTCTTTGAAGCGGTAAGAAGTCTGCCAGTTGAAATCGTAATCGGGAACACTCAGCAGCGTTTCTTCTGTACCGTCTTCAAAAAGGAGTTTGTACAACACTTTTTTGCCTCGGTAGTGCATGTGAGGCATCATCGCATTGATGAGTGTGTCTTTCTCAAAGGTGTATGTCGCGGAAGCGGCATAGTCCGGATCGCCTGCCGGTATCCGGAATCTTACCGGGCCGAGAGGGTTCGTGGATAGAACGTGTTCCGGCGTGTAACCTTCGGGATAAAAGATTACTCCGAGGGATGACTGGTCGAACATTCCAGAACCGGGACCCGGTTCTTTGTGGTAGTGCATGTTCCAGACGTAGTCCTGACCGGCAAGGGCTTTGGCGCTATACCCGTCGCGATACTCAAGAGGCTTATTGCCCGGGGCTATTCCGCCGAAGGGGCGCGCGATAATGTGGTGGACAACCTCGCTGCCCGGCTTGAACTCGACTTTCTTGATCCAGCGATCCGCCGGCATCGCTACTTCAGGAACTTTCGTCGGGAAATATTTTGTAGCGTCAAGCAGATCATCGGGAACGAAGTATGGCTCTGGCATGGTGAGAACCGCATCCGGCTCGCCGATCGTCCAACCGTCACTTGCTGAAAACTCAAGCGGTGCGGGCATGTCCTTGGGATTTCCCCGAGCAGCACCTGTTTCAACCCATTGCACGATTGTCGCTCGGTCTTCGTCAGTCATCAGGCGTTCACCGATGAATGAACCGTCGTGTTCCGCAGCGGCAGCCCAAGGCGGCATCTTGCGCGAAGCAACAACCTTTGCCATTGACTTCGCCCAGGGACGCGTTTCAGCGTATGACGTAAAGGCCATGGGGGCAACCATTCCGCCCAAGTTCGCGCCGCCAGGTCTGTGGCATTCAATACAGTTTTCCTGGAGGATCGGCATTACGTCTTTGGCGTACGTGATGCGTTCAGCAGCTGAGGCTGTTCCACAGGTCGCCGCGACTGCAATGGCGGACACAGAGATACCCAGCAAGTTGTGCTTGATCATAGTAGAATTCCTTCTAATTTAATTCGACTAAAAAATTCTTCAATGTGTTTGGGATGATCATAGACGTCTTTTCTGAGGCAAGTCAAGAGAAACTTTGGAATAATTGCGGTATTTGGGGAATAAGGGGGAGGTCGACGATGCGCCTCCCTGTACGGTGGTATTCCCACACAAATCCGCAAATGCATAAGGAGGCGCAATGACAGGGTGATTCGAGGCTAAACCAAGCCCTCGGAGTGTCAGGCTTCGGAGCCATTGGGCGGAGTCGGCGCAGAATAGATACGTTGTGTAGGCGGTTCGTTTCGGTGGTCAGTGATGACGTCGCCGTTGCGATATTCGAAGGTAAAGGTCTTGGGGACGATGTTCACGTTGAGTTCCACTCTCTCAATTTCCATATTGGTGACGGAACTCACTTCGTTTTCCTCACTCTGCGTGTCATACGAAACTTTCATGCCTTTTATCGGAAAGAACAGGCCCGGCGAGATTTCTTTCGGTGTGGGTATCAGCACAAGGAATCGTTTCCCATTGAAATAGGTCTCCTGCCGCATCGGAAAAAAGTTCCCCGTCAGATTAATATGGTAAGTATGCTTCAGGATATTGCCGTCCCCGTCTCGGATTTCGTAGGTCAGATCGACGAGCGTTTCGGGATACTCATCGTAGTCAACGATGCCTCCGTAAATGGGTACCTGCCGCGCTCGAAGATCGTCAATCAACTGGTAGAAAGGACGCCCACCAGCGGTAAAGAAACTTTTGGGTTGAATGACGGACGCCATACTGTTCTGCTTACGAATCGAGATATTTCGTTTCCCGTTTGTCTCCCCCGTCGTCATAATCTGTGATGACACTTCTTTCGACAGATTATAAATGTGCAGGGTTTCTGCACTGGCAATTACCTCGCCCTCCTCGTCGTATTGCTCGATTTCACCCTCGACACGGAGCTGCCCGAGGCTGTCTTCGACAATCCGTTTCGTACTTTTCTGATGCACTCCGCGTTTTTGTGCGTGGAGTATTTCGGTCACCGTCAGATCGTAGTTCCGCAGCCTCTGGTGATAGTCCAGACTTCCGGACCGAATTCGATCGAGCAGTTCCTCGGACATCTCCTCTTGGGATCTCGCGAGGGGCGATAGCGACAGCAGTACAAGAAATAGAATTGAACGATGAAAATTCATTGGTCGGGCGTCCGTAGTTGTGGAACAAAGTGTACGGTTTCCTCTTTAGTATTTGCAATCACGATTCGAAACCGGGGCCACTAGAAACTGAATCAGGATCGGCGAATGTGATATAGTCTCGGCTTTCCAGAACGTCTGTTTTTCGGCGTTTAACTCTCGCGCACTGGCGCGTTTCTCAGGAGTACAATTTCATGGCTTCGGGTGTTTATACCCCTTCAGAGTTCGAGAAAAAGTGGCAGGACTACTGGTTCGAACATAAAACCTTCAAGACGGAACTCGATACGTCGAAACCCAAGTATTACATCCTCGATATGTTCCCCTATCCCTCCGGCGACGGCCTCCACGCGGGCCACCCCGAGGGCTACACCGCCACCGACATCATCGCGCGCTACAAACGCATGAACGGCTTCAACGTCCTCCATCCCATGGGCTGGGACGCCTTCGGACTCCCCGCAGAACGCCACGCCATGCGCACCGGTGAACACCCTGCTATCATCACCAACAAAAACTGCGACACCTTCCGACGCCAAATCATGGAACTAGGGCTCTCCTACGACTGGGATCGCGAAATCAACACCACCGATCCCAAATACGTCAAATGGACCCAATGGATTTTCTCCGTCCTCCACGAACAAGGCCTCGCCTACGAACAAGAAGTCTCCGTAAACTTCTGCCCAGCCCTCGGCACCGTCCTTGCAAACGAAGAAGTCAAAGACGGCAAATACGTAGAGACCGGTGATCCCGTCGAGAAGCGCCCCATGAAACAATGGATGCTCAAAATCACCGCCTACGCCGAACGCCTCCTCGAAGATCTCGACGACCTCGACTGGCCCGAAGGCATCAAAGCCATGCAGCGCGACTGGATAGGACGAAGCGAAGGCGCTGACGTCACCTTCAAAGTCGCCGAATCCAGTCACGAGTTCCTCGTGTTCACTACGCGTCCCGACACACTCTTCGGAGCAACCTACTGCGTCCTCGCACCCGAACACTCCCTCGTAACCGAAATCGTATCAGACGACCAACGCGCAGCAGTCGAAGCCTACGCCGACGAAGCCTCAAAACGCAGCGCACGCGACCGCATGATCGAAGGCGACGAAAAGACAGGCGTCTTCACCGGAGCCTACGCGACGAATCCGGTCAACGGAGAAAAAGTCCCCATATGGGTCGCCGACTACGTACTCGCCGAATACGGCTACGGCGCCATCATGGCCGTACCCGCACACGATCAACGCGACTACGACTTCGCAAAAAAATTCGACATCCCCATTGTACAAGTCATCGATGGCGGCGACATCTCAACCGAGTCCTACACGGGCAACGGAAAACTCATCAACTCCGATTTCCTCGACGATCTAGACGTACCCGCCGCCAAGAAAAAAATCA
>DTSJ01000170.1 GCA_012965445.1 Candidatus Hydrogenedentota bacterium | reverse complement strand
GACCTGTGGCGCTTGTGGCATTGTCACACGAAAACTCTCTCAGTCGAATCTGCAATCGTGGAATGGAAATCAATACCGTCATAGACATTGGCGCCTCTGACGGACAGTGGTCCGCCAAGATCCAAGAACGCTTCTTCTCTGATGCAAAGTTTCTTCTGATTGAAGGGTATGACTTCTGGCTGGAAGCACTTGAGAGGCGCAAGGCGAAGCATAAAAACTTCGACTATGTCGTCGCCGCGGCGGGGGACGAAGTAGGCAAGATATACTATTGCAAGCGACCGGACCACCCCACCGGTGGCCACGCGCACGACCGGAAGATTGACGACCGATATGAAGAAGCTAACCAGACAACCGTTGACTTTGAGGTTCAAAAGCGAGGACTCAAAGGCCCTTTTATGGTGAAATTGGACTGCCATGGTCGTGAACACGAAATACTCCAAGGAGCCGAAAAGACATTAGAGCAAACCGAACTGCTCATGGTGGAGGTATACAATTACGCCGACCGTGGACGGATGCGCTTTCATCAGCTAATTACATTCGCTGAAGAACATGGATTTAGATGCGTTGACCTTGCAGAGCCTCACTTTATGGAGGAGGGTTATTCGAAGAATGCCGATCTTTCCCTTTGGGCGATGGACCTGTTCTTTGTTCGCGGTGACCGTCCTGAATTTAACAATAGGTAACCAGAAATGATTTTGCATTCGCTAGGAACTAACAGTATAAAAGCCACTGCCAAAATGGCTTTTATAATGAAGCCATCCACCTGCATCTCGATCAATTATACAACGCGCATGCTAAGGGAGCATAATCGACGAGCCTAACCAGATTGTCCACGATTAAGTCGCAAGAGCAATCCTCAGGAACAAGGAGAGGCAAAACGCCAACAACAATGAAACCTCAGAAACCCGTATCCTTATTGCACCTGCACGCCAAAACTCTGGTCCATCCCGTCTTTCATTATTTTCCGCGACAGCAGGGGGTATCAGACGGAAACTACTTCATCGATTTCCTCGGGGTTAAGACCAACAAAGAACACTCGACATATTTCTCTCGTTCTCCCAAACGCGGTGCCGTCAGTCCTCAGTACCCGGAGCCAACCAATGAACAGTACTTCGAGTGGGTGACCTTGCTCGAGGCTGTCCTGCGCGCCGAAGATAAGTTCGTCATGTTCGAACTTGGGGCGGGCCGCGCTTCGTGGCTCGTACGGGCCGCCGCTGCGATAAGTTCCACATCCAACATCCCCGTTCATCTTGTGGCCGTCGAGGGAGGGGAACGATTTCAGTTCATCTCCGAGAATTTCCAGGCGAATGGGCTAGATCCAGACGACCATGACCTTCACAATGCCGTCGTGACCGAAGAAGACGGATACGCGTATTTCATGGACTCGGACGATGCGGCCGCAGGCTATGCCGACGAAGTTGTGGGCTCTGCACAGGATTTCGCCCAAGTCAGCAGACGAAAGGGAATCAAAGAGGAGATGCTTGAATTTGGATCGAGGGCGAGTACGAAACAAGAGGGGGTGATGTGCATTAAAGTCAAGAGTGTCTCCCTTCCCACTCTTCTGGAGAAATGGGACGTGGTCGATCTGATCCACATGGACATACAGAATTACGAGCACCGCATTATTCAACACTCAATCGAGGAAGTATCGAAAAAAGTCAAGACATTGTGCATTGGAACCCACTCGCTTGAAGCAGAGAGCGCCTTGCGAGAGACACTGTCGAAGCACGGATGGCTCTGCCGCTACGATTTTCCGAGGCGTTCAACGTGGGCAACAGAATGGGGGGTTATCCCATTTGGAGACGGCTGCCAGGTTTGGCTCAATCCGCACCTCATTTCCAATGATGCCGACCAAGGGAATTATCAGACGTTCTTTAATCGGACAACGCATCTAGAGACGAAGCTGACTCTCAGACCCACGGGGTTCTCAACAATACAACGCGAGAGTAATGACGAGCGTCTTCGTGGTCTACGGGACCGACATCGAGGAAAACGGTGTTTCATTGTCTGCCCGTCGCCACTTGTTCAATCAGATCATCTTGACCTTTTGCAAAACGAGATTACACTTGCTTCCAACGATATTTACCGGTTCTTCGGAGAAACCGACTGGCGCCCGACATACTACAACGCCTCTAGCGATAGCTTCGTCGCCCAGAACTTGGAAGCTATCGTCGGCATGAAGATGGATAAGGTATGCATCCATTCCATGGTGGACTATTTTGCGGATGACGCTAAAACGATCTACCTGAATCCAAAACCCTCAAAAGACGACGCAGAAGAGGTAGTCCTCTGGGGAGACCTTCACCGGGGCACCAACGCCGAGCACTCGGCTGTGAACTTGGGAATCAAGACGGCCTGGTATATGGGCATTCGTGAGATCTACGTGCTAGGGTACGTACACGAGTTTTCCGACCCCGATCGACGGGTCGGAGGCGTGTTACAATCGGAAGTACTAAACGATGTATTTACAAGAAGCCGCCAAATGCTGGAGAAGACCGGCGGCACAATCAAGAATCTGTCCCCCGAGAGCCGTCTCGAGGCATGGGATCACGCACGTATTAAGGACCTGTTCTGATTATGTACAGAGAGGATGACCAATTAGAAATAATCTGTGTCGGGACGAAATGCGACTATGAGCTAGCAGGTTTGTTTATCGAAGGACCGAAGTTTCGTAGAACGTCTCCACCAGAAAAATATTGGAGGCTCTTGAAATCTTGTTGAACCGGCGTTGCATCAACTACAATACAGGCTGAGCGAACGGACAAAACGATATTCTTTTCCAGTCATTATTATGGTGATAGACAATCCCGCTCGCTCGGGCCCTCATGCATGATGCTGGACGGCACGCGGTTTGTATTATTTCGCTTCGAATCGGAGTGAATCGCTCTCAAATCAATAAGCAACTAACGAAGAATTCACGATGACGGGTCGACCTAAGCAATTCACCAAAAAGAGAAACTATCGATCGAACAGAGGCACCAACTGAAACTCGATCCCAACTTGCGCGGGCCGTTCAACGCCACTTAGCCAGTCGATATACAGGAACGACTGAAGGAAAACATGTTGTACATCAAGAAGCCAAAACGGATCGGATCGGTCATACTCAAGCCCATTGACAAGTACGCAATGCGCGTGGTCCGCAAGTTAGCCATCCGGCTCCTACAGCGCCTCAACAAATCGCGATTCAAGGGCCCGCGAAAAAATATTGACAGCAAATCTGTCATGCTCTACTGCCCCAATATTGGCGGCCACCGCCCAATCTATTCTGCAAAGTTCATCGATTACTATCGAAGACACGGCTTTGAAGTTTATTACGCCTATTGCGGTCTTGAGGTCGATTCCAAGAGGCGTATTTACACAGATTTCAAAAGCCGATTCCTTGACAGCTTTAAGGACGACGAGGGCGTTCATATGGTCTGCATTCGAGACCAGATAAGCCAAAATACGGATGAACTTGCCCTTATTGTGGAACTCCAAGAGAAGTTTACGCCCACTTTGACGATATTCGTCGATGGGGACGTATTGGTGAAGACCTTTGCGCGGCAGGCTTTACCCGGCAAATCGCGTCTGCTGGGTAAGAACTATGCCGTATTCATCATGATTGATTTTGTCTACCGGGATATGAGTCTTCGCGGCCTCTTCCTCGATCCAAAGAAACGACCACAAGTAGGGCACCTGCTGTTTCATAAGTACTATTTCAAGTATCTGGATCTGCTTGACGGT
>DTSJ01000169.1:1022-3726 GCA_012965445.1 Candidatus Hydrogenedentota bacterium | reverse complement strand
GAGGCATATCTTGTCTCCGTCGGAAGCGAGATTGCACGGAACATAGGTCTTAACTGGTCTGTTGCAGGAAATCTGGGCGAGGGATTCAGTACTACTTCTTTCGGTTCGACTGAACTTTCGAGTGCAACAGCAAGTGCCGATGCTGACTCTGAATCCGGGGGTAGTTCGTCTGTGGCTTCGGTCGCAACGGGATTTCTTTCGAGTTATATCAATCAAGACGGTGATATCAGCGCGCTTCTTGAGATCCTTGAGACTTCGGGGGAGGCATCCGTGAATGCACAGCCGCGGATATCGGTGATTGATGGAGAAGAGGCTGTGTTTGCGAATACGACGCAGGTACCTTTTGCGACGAGTTCAATTCGCGACAACAACAGTTTCAACCAGAATACGGTAACCTCTACACGTGTTGATTTTATCGATGTGGGCACGATTCTGCGCGTATTGCCGCGTATCACTCAAGACGGCAAGGTGATTATGGAAATCAGCTCGGAAGATTCAAGCTTTACGATACGCGATGTAGTGAGCAACGACAGGGTGACTTCTGTACCCGAAAAGACGCAGAATATTGCGGAGACGACGGTATTGGTGAATGACGGGGAAACCATTGTAATTGGCGGTCTGCGCACGAGCAGTCTGAGCGACAAGTCGAACAAGGTGCCGATTCTAGGAGATATCCCGATTCTGGGGCGTCTGTTCAGAAGGACCGAGAAGAGCCATAGCCAGAGAGAGCTACTTGTGTTTATCACGCCGACTATTATTGACGGGACGACTCAGGCTGAAGCCTTTCGGCTCGCGGAAATGGACCAGAAGTTCGCAGATACGCTGTTCGACGACAAAAAGGGGGATGTTCACCGTAGCGTAGACAATTTCTTCAATCGCGACGTGTTTGTGTCGGTTGGACACAAGGGTGGTATTTTGGCTGACGGCAAGTTTGTGAAGCTGTCTGAACTTCGGAGTTTGATTCAGAGTGATGAGTCAAATGGAAAGACTATAGTCGTCCGCAGTCATCCCCGAAGTCCGAAGAGCATTACGGATGATATCATCGAGATGGCTATGGAGGCAGATCGGAAGTTTGTTGTCGACAATACGCTAACGCCGTTCGTTCCATCGACATCCACTGAGGATTAGATTTCTCGCGAACGCATGGGGATGATCATGGCCCAGCCTGCGATGAAGGCGACACCTCCGAAGGGTGTAACGGCGCCGAGAATCCCGATCTCCGTTATGGCAAGTACGTAGAGACTGCCGGAGAAGAGGAGGATACCGAGGGACCAGGCAATCGCTCCCCGACTGGCCCACTTGGATGCCCAGATCGAATCTGAGGCGAAGGCGAGGCTGAGGAGTGCAAGGGTATGAATCAGATGGTAGAGTACGCCAGTGTGATAAACGTCGAGCATTTTCTCGGAGATTTTTCCCTCTAGTCCATGAGCACCGAAAGCGCCGATGATTACCGCTGTGGTGCCGCTGACTCCCGCGATGGCGATGCATGTGTTGCGATTGACCGTCATAAGCTCTGCCTTTTAGGTAAAGAAAAGGCGTAACGGGTTTCCGTTACGCCTGAAAATGTGTGAACAATCGGTTCGTTTTTATTCTTCGTTGTACAAGGGGATGGTGGTACCGCAGACTTTGACGTGGTCGTTGTCGTCAGCGACTTCGGGCGGTACGGACGGGCCTTCGCCATCGCAGTGTTCGTCGAACACTTTTACGAGCGCTTCGGCAATCATATCGGCATCCATGCGCTCGATATGCTGGCGCTGAAGGATTCCAATCATTTCCCCGTCTTTAAAAATCGCTACGTTGGGTGAGGAGGGGGGGACATCCGACATGATTTCACGCGCACGTTCTACGGCTTCCATGTCGACGCCAGCGAAGACTGTAGCGAGATGATTGGGGATGAGTTTATTCTGCAAGGCAGCGACGACACCGGGACGACAACTACCTGCTGCACAACCACAGACGGAATTGATGACGAGCATACTGGTTCCTTTGGAGTTGAGCAATACGCGATCAACGTCTTCTGCGCTGCTAAGGGATTCTATGCCGATATTGGTGAGTTCTTCTACCATCGGGACTACGGCTTCGGGTTCATAAGTCGGGGGCATGTCATTCTCCTTGTCATCCAGTTTTCTGCCGGATTATTAAACAATGATTGGCTTTGTGTTATTCCAGAATCTGTATTCGTTCAATGGATGTGGTTATAATAGCACGACAGGACAATTTCAAACCACCCACGTGACTTGCGAGTGAACAATTGTGTTCGTAATGATTAGAGAAACGATGAATACTTCAAAGATATTGGCGATGCTCCTTGCCAGTCTTGTCGCACTGACGGCTGAGGGAGAGCCTCGCGATAAGGTCGCGACCGAGGAAGTGGTTTTCTGGAGCGACGGCATCCGGATCGCGGGAGACCTGTTTTATCCCGCTTCACTCAAATCTGATGAGGAGCTGCCCGGAATCGTGTTGTGCCACGGATGGGGTGGTTTGAAGCGGCATTTGAAAAAGTCTTACGCGTTGGATTTTGCCGCGAAGGGCTACATCGTACTGGCTTTCGATTATCGGGGCTGGGGCGAGAGCGACAGTCGGCTAATTTCTGTGGAGGTTCAGCCCGAAACTGAAGATGGGAAGACCTTCTCAATCGAAGTACGACCAATTCGTGGACTGGTTGATCCACTTGATCAATTGGAGGACATTCGAAACGCGATCA
>DTSJ01000169.1:0-1012 GCA_012965445.1 Candidatus Hydrogenedentota bacterium | reverse complement strand
TGAGGGCGATGCACGGGTTGATTCGGAGCGACTGGGAGTGTGGGGGACTAGCCTTGGAGGTGGGCTGGCGGTGATAACGGCTTCACGGGACAAACGGGTGCGGTGTGTGGTGAGTCAGGTGGGCGCTATGGATGGGCTACTGGTGGCGGCATCTTATAAGGGCGGGCTGAAAGCACTGCATCGGGACGAGCTGAAACGTACTCGCGGTGAGCTTGATCCGTTTCCCCAGAATAGTAAGGCGAAGGAAGAGGGACTTCGCGGTACGCCTTACTTCGAGCACTTCGCGCGCTTCTCGGCCGTCAAGGAATGCAAGAATATTACGGCACCGACGATGCTGATCGATGTTGAGCTCGAGGAGATGTTCGATATCAGGGATCATTCGGGAAAGGTTTTTCGGATCATCAAGGATCGGGTTGAGGCGAAGCACAAGATCATTCCGAATGCGAAGCATTATGATATTTATCGCGCAGAGTATGATACGAGCGTGAGGCTGGCGCTTTACTGGTTTGAGAAGCACCTGAGGTAGGTTTTACCTGCTTTTTCGACGAATTCTGAGTGGTATCGTGAAAAAGAAATCCTGCGAAAGAAGTGGTGCGCGAGGGGGGAATCGAACCCGATTCACAGGTAAACAGAAACGATGCAGAACCGGGACAGAAACCGTACACAACCCCTATAAACAAAAGCGATACCGACAGGGCAAACGACACTTTCGGTACACAACAAATACAGTATCACAACACTTCATTGCACACGAAATGTGCAATTGATGTGCAACGGGATCAGGTACTCTCGACTTTTGAACAAGTTCCAGAGACATTGAAGAAGCTTGTATTGATTTGGGACACGTTGTCGAATCCAGCAAAGAGTGACGTACTTCGATTTGTCGATCAGACTCTTGAACGCAGAGATGCAAAGCAAGGTGATCAAGATGATCAACCTGACCCTATACCCCCTGATTGATCACCTTGATCATCTTGCCGAAGAATCGGATTGACCTACGGCCTTTTTTGCG
>DTSJ01000168.1 GCA_012965445.1 Candidatus Hydrogenedentota bacterium | reverse complement strand
GAAATTTGCGTATGATGTTTGCCATACGCGTATGATGGAGTACTTGTTGAAGCACAAGGATTTTGCGATTGAGATCGAGGGGCGCTACATTTCACTGACTTTCGTGAATAAACTGAAAATCGAAGATGTCGAAGGCGGATTGAAGCAGTTGATCAAGATACGCGAGTTGTTTCCTGGCTATATTTACGACGACTGAGATCGAAGGGATTGGATCGTATGGAGATTGGAATTGTCGTTGCTGCCATCGTATTCGTTCCCGTGATTTACCTGATTGCGACTTACAATACACTGGTTCGATATCGGAACCACGTTAAGGAATCGTGGTCTGATATCGATACTGAGCTCAAGCGGCGCTATGATTTGATCCCGAATCTCGTCAGCACGGTCAAGGGGTATGCAACCCACGAGCAGTCTCTGTTGGAGGAGCTTACGCGATTGCGGGGGGTGTGCAAGGAGAACAATGGAAAGCCTTCTCAACAGGCGGGGTCAGAGAATGATTTTCAGGCGCTGCTGCATAAGGTGCTGGTTCGCGTAGAGGCTTATCCGGATCTTAAAGCGGATCAGAATTTTCTTGATTTGCAGGATGAATTGAGCAATACAGAGGATCGGATTCAGGCGGCCCGTCGCTTTTACAATGGGAATGTTCGGGACATCAACAACAAGATTCAGATGTTTCCGAGCAGCATCATTGCAGGTGTGTTCGATTTTGAGGAGAGTGATTTCTTTGAGCTGAACGATGAGGTCACCCGTTCCGTCCCGTCGGTCAATCGTTAGTCTTTTTTCGTACGATGTTCACTTTTCACATGCATCAATCCAAGGAGGGATGCGTCTAATTGGGCAATTGGATGCTGAAAATGTGCATATCTTGGCGCTTGGGCATTTACGATCGGTCAGAAACCCCGGAAACAGGAGTGAATATTTCTATTTGGGCGGGTGTATTGATCGATGTTCAGCGAGGTGGTATGTCTGGAGGCTTCAATGCGAAGACGAAATGTTGTTTTATTGGCGATTGGTTCTTTGATCACGATTGCTTTCGGGGGTGCGATTACCTATTACGAGCAGCAGGCGGCCGGCGTTCAAGTGGAAATTGTAGAGATGGTCAGGAAGTAGCAGTTCTGGACTTGTTGAACTGCCGATGAGTCTTCTGGGCTGGGTGGATTTGCTTGGGGGCAGCTCGAAGAGGGCCTTGACGCGGGCCTGGAGTTCTTCTGCGGAGAACGGCTTTTTCAGGTAGTCGTCGAAGCCATGTTCTTTGAGATCGTTTGCTTCGTCATCATCAATGAATCCAGAAATCGCCATGACCCACGTGCCTTTTGTTTCGGGTCGAGCCTTGACGCGTTCGCATACCATTCGCCCGTCCATGTCGGTCAGGTGAATATCGAGTATGACGACATGCGGGTTCGTTTCGACAACTAGGGAACCCGCATCGAAGCCGGTAGAGGCGACTGTAATTATATATTCATCTGATTTCGATAGGATTGCGGGGATTACGTCGAGATAGTACGGGTCGTCGTCTACCACCAGGATGCGCTGCTCATCTTCTTCGAGTCGGGCGAGGGGTATGAGTTGGCTGAGCATGAATTTTCTGAGGGCATCGTAGGGAATTCGGCGATCACCACCGGGTCCGAGTCGGTAGCCTTCGATTTGGCCTAAATCGAACCATCTGGAGACGGTATCGGCGGACACGCCGCATACTTCTGCGACCTCGCCGCTTGTGAATACTTTTGTCGTGTTTTTATTTGACATAAATTGATTCAACCCCTGTTAGCAAACGGATGACCCCACGACAGGATGTTACGTAGATCTATCGAGACTGTCAAGTAAATATGAGTGTATGAGTGGAATGAGATAGATGTTGACAACTGATTCTATATTCAGTATACTGAATATAGAATCAGTGGAGGCGGATCTAATGAATATGAATGGGTTGCTTCGATACGGTATCCCTTTGGATATTGTTGAAATCTGGAAGGGAAGTGAAAGTGAGTCGTTGTTACCAGTGCAGGCGATGGCTGTAGGTCAGTATGGGTTGTTTGAGAATCGGAACCTTTTGATTCAATCGCCGACGAGTTCGGGGAAGACGTTTATCGGGGAAATGGCAGCTATCCAGACAGCATTGCGTAGGAAAAAAGTGATCTATCTTGTGCCTCTGAAGGCGCTGGCTGAGGAGAAGTATGAGTACTTCAAGAACCGGTATGAGGATTACGGGCTGAACGTCATCATATCTACCCGTGATCATCGTGAGTTCGACGGGCGATTGGAGGAGGGGGATTACTCTATTGCTGTTGTGGTCTATGAAAAGCTGTCGCAGCTGCTTGTGCGTCGTCCGGAACGAATTGCGGAACTGGAGCTGGTGATCGCTGACGAACTGGAGATATTGTCGGACGCTGAGCGAGGGAGCGGTATCGAAATATTGCTGACCCGCCTTATTCAATCAGAGTGCAGAGTGATTGGTTTGTCTGCGGTGATAGGGTACGCAGAGAAATTGGCGGAGTGGATGGACGCGCGGTTGCTGCGGTATGAGCGTCGTCCGCTGGAACTTCGGTTCGGGGTTTTGCATGACGGGGTGTTCGGTTACCGCACCTACAATGAGTTCACGGAGGAGCAGGAATCTATTGGCCGGGTAGGTTCTGATGAAGAGTCGATTTGGGAGTCGCTTTCGACGGCGGTTGAATGTCTTGTTGAACGGGGGGAAAGTTGTCTTGTGTTTGTGAAGGCAAAGCATGAGGCGCGGTACGGCGCTAGGCATTTGGCGGAATCGATAAATGGAGCATGTGATGAGGAGTCGCTGCGGAAATTGAAGGGTTTGGAGGCTACGATTGCTCGGGATTTATTGACGGAGACGCTTGAACAGGGAGTTGGATTTCACAGCGCGGATCTTACGCCTGATGAACGGCGGGTAGTGGAGGGCGGGTTCAGGAATCGGCAGTTTAAGGTGCTGGTATCGACGAGTACGCTGGCTGTCGGGTTGAATATGCCGTCTTGCAATGTGTTTATATCGCCGGATAAATGGTGCTATGAGAAGCAGTTCGGGATGCCCTGGAAAACACCGATACTGCGTTCTGAGTATGAAAATATGGGCGGAAGGGCGGGGCGATTGGGTAGTGGATTGGACTTCGGGCGGTCGATTTTGGTGGCCCAGACAGAGTACGACAGGGAGACTCTGTGGCGGCGATATGTGGAAGGCGAACGTGAGGGGATTCAGCCGCGGTTGACGATGGATCTACTCGAAAATGAGATTCTGTCGCTGGTGGCATCGAATCAGTGCAATACAGAAGGGGCGTTGGAGGCTTTTTTCGATAGTACATTGTCGGGCCAATGGATTTGGCGTGAAGAGCTCACTGCGGAGGAGGTAGGACAGCAGATTCGGAATGCGCTTTATCGGGCGATTGATTCGGGTATGGTGGTGTTGGATGAGGCGCTGGAAAGGGTTCAGGCGACGCCCATGGGGCTTGCGGTGGCATCGAAGGGGATTACTATGCAGACGGCGAAGTCAATTGAGGAGTGGGTATCGAACTCGCAGTATCGGGACTGGGAGGCCATTGATGCGTTGCTGGCACTGGCGATGACTGAGGACGGCCGAACCTATGCTGTTTCGCTGTATACACGTGAGTATGACGGGAATCGGTATGTGAGCGAGATTCGGGAGCACGACACGGTTTATGGTCATCTGAATGATGTGCCGTTGAGTCGCATCTGCAACGATACGGGGAATATTTATTTTGAAGATGTGCGTGCCATCA
>DTSJ01000167.1:2674-13167 GCA_012965445.1 Candidatus Hydrogenedentota bacterium | reverse complement strand
GGGACACGTTCTGCTGGCGATTCTTACGGATGCGCACGCACTGCCGAGTCGCTGTATGGATCAGGTGAAGAAAGCGCGCGGCGGTTTGATCAATGATCTTCGTCAGGAACTGCTTCGTCTCAAGGTTGAAGGGGGGAAGGATGCGGCGACACCGGCATCCGGCGATGCCGCTCCGCAGATGCAGGCTTCTCATTCGTCTACCGCGAAGACTGCGGAGTTGGGCGGGAAAGGAGAAGAGAAGAAGCCGAGCGTAGATGAATTCACGCGTGACCTGACCGAGATGGCGCGGCTGGGGAAAATCCAGAAGGCGATCGGCCGCGAGAAGGAAGTGATGGAGCTCGTCGAGATTTCGGCTCGTCAGGGGAAAAGCAACGTAATCATCGTGGGTGAGGCGGGAACGGGCAAAACGAAAATTGTAGAGGATCTCGCGTGCCGATTTGTGTCGGGGGATTTCGAAGGAGTTATCGAACAGAACCGGATTCTGGAGTTGAATATTTCCGCGCTGATGTCGGGGACGCAATACCGGGGAGGTTTTGAGGAGAAGATCATGGCGCTCCTCAAAGAACTTGAGGGACGCAAGGACACGATTTTGTTCATTGACGAAATCCACATGATTATGGGGGCCGGAGCGACCGATGGTGATTCGGTTGACCTTGCGAACCTGCTGAAACCGGCGCTTGGACGGGGCGAGTTGAGTGTGATAGGTGCGACGACGCTGAAAGAATATCGGGCTTTCATTGGCAAAGACCCTGCGCTTGAGCGACGTTTTCAGATGCTTCGGATCGAACAACTTACGCCGGAAGCTACGGTCGAGGTGCTTAAAAAACTGGCACCTCAGCTGCAGGCCCATCACAAGGTACGAATTTCTGAAGAGGCACTTGAGGCAGCGGTGAAGCTGACCGAGCGTTATATGCCCAATCGTACTTTCCCTGATAAAGCGATCGATATGCTGGATCAGGCTTGCGCGCGCCACCGTATCAACGCGGTGATGAATAAGGATGCAAAGTCGGGTGGTATCACGCCGCACAGCATCCGAAAAGTCGTCAGTCAGGCCGCGTCCGTACCCATCGAGGATATTACGCAGGAGGATCGGATGCGTTTGTCTAATATGGCCGATCTTATCCGACAGAAGATTATCGGTCAGGATGAAGCGGTCGATAAAGTTACGGCTGCGATCAAAAAGTCGCGTGCGGGGCTTGCGGATCCCAATCGTCCGGACGCTGTTATGCTATTTCTTGGCCCGACGGGTGTTGGAAAAACCCAACTGTGCAAGGAACTTGCGAAATCGGTCTTTGGTTCCAGCAATCACCTGATTACCTTCGACATGTCGGAGTACGTCGAGTCGCATTCGGTGTCGAAGCTGATCGGCGCTCCGCCCGGCTATGTGGGGAGTGAGCAGGAAGGACTGCTTACCGCTGCCGTCCAGAATTCTCCTTTTTCCATTATCCTCTTTGATGAGATCGAAAAAGCGCACACGCAAATTTTCGATATTTTCCTGCCGATACTCGATGAGGGACGGCTGAAGGATTCGGACGGAAAGATTATTAATTTCAAAAATACGATCATCATCTTCACATCGAATATTGGCGCGGAAGCGCTTTCCCGAGGCGGCGCGGACACGGCGCGAAGCGACGTAATGGATGCGCTGCGCGAGCATTTTCGGCCGGAGTTCATTAACCGGATCGATGAAATTGTGCCGTTCTATCCGCTTCTGCGGGAGGACGTACGTACGGTGCTGCGGCTGATGATTGACGAAGTGCGTGCGCGTATCCATGATCGCGGAATGGGAATTCGTATGTACCAGCGGGCCTATGAGTTCCTGGGAGTCAAGGGATACAATCCCGAATACGGCGCGCGCGAATTGAAACGGACTGTGGAACGGCTAATTGCAGGCCCCATCAGTGAAAAAATAATGGAAGGTACGTTTGGTGACGGTGACATGATAGACGTGATGATGAATGAGGACGAATTGGTCTTCCAAAAAGGCAAACCAAAGGGCAGCTCGAAACGTCCGGAAACGGTGAAACCCACATGAGATCTGCGGGATCGCCAGATGTCTTCATCGTGTTGAATGGTCCGCAGGACGGTACCGAGTTTCCAGTTGGCGCGTCCGCGATTCAAATTGGGCAGGAGGGCAGCTGCACGGTAAATTTGCTGCTTGACCAGGATGTTCAGCCCATTCACGCTACTGCCACGGCGATGGGCAAGGGATACACCATTCGTGCGACTACGAATTCGCCTGTAATCGTCGAAGGGAAAAAGGCTACCCGTTTCAAGTCAAGGGTTCTGGGTTCCGGCGAAATTATGCGGGTTGGCTATACGGACCTGATGCTGGAGTGTTCTCCCGACGGTATGTCCAGCCGCAGCCAGGGCATAGCCCTCCAGAACGATTTCGGGTGGGCCGCGAAGAATCTGGTTAAAATCGCGTTTCGGATTCTTGAGCAGCTTGGGCGGCTTATGCTGCTGCTGCCCAAATTCGCTATGCGGCACTGGTTTATCACGATCATCTTGATCGTCATTCTGGCAGGGTATGTTCCGGTGATTGGGAACATCTTCGACCAGATAGTTGATCGGGTAAAATCGATTATCGCGGACGCACTTAGAAAGTAGCAGGATTGAGTCGTCTGTGTCCGATTACTTCTTCTGAAGCAGGTGCTTCACTTTAGGCGCGGCAATGCGCTCGGCTTCCGGCATTGTGCCCACCAAGGGGCGGGCATAACTCAGAAAAGCAGGGGTAATGTTGTTGCCATCTTTGTTGATGAATTTCCTTGGCATCTCGGTTGCTTCGCGTGCGACAGTGTGCAGGGGAGTCAGGAAATACTCGATGGCATAATCGCCCACGCGCTTCATTGCAACGGAGCCGTCCAGATTGTTGCGAATCGCGAACTGCGCTGCTTTTTCGCCGACCTCGCGGGCTTCGCGCTGATCGACCTCGCTGACGCAGCCGAGAAAACTGCGCTGGAGATAGCCGAGTGTATCCGCACGAACGCGGGCGATGTTCGTACCGTCTTTGATCCATTGGCTTAACAGGTCGCCGAGGGCGCCGGTACCCGAAAGTTGCGCGTTGCCGTGCGCGTCAGTTTCGCCGCCGGAAAACTGCTCGGCGATTGCTTTTCCCTTCGCATCCTGAATACCTTCGGAGACCGCGATGACGCAGCGACCGTACTTGGCGTGGGCTTTCTTAACGTCTGCAACGAATTGCTTCTTCGTGAACGTGACCTCGGGTACATAGACGAGGTGGGGGCCGTCGTCCGGGTATTTTTTAGCGAGGGCGGCGGCGGCGGTCAAGAAGCCTGCGTGGCGTCCCATGACGATGCCGATGTAGACACCTGCGAGTGCGCGATTATCCAGATTTACGCCCGCGAATGCTTGTGCTACGAACTTCGCCGCAGAGCCGTAGCCCGGGCAATGGTCGGTGACTTTCAGATCGTTATCGATCGTTTTGGGCACATGGATGACGCGGAGGTCATAGTTTGCGCTCTTCGCTCCTTCGTTCAGTATACGGCAGGTGTCCGCGCTGTCGTTTCCCCCGATGTAGAAGAAATACCGGATTCCATGCGCCCGGCACACTTCGAGAATTTTGTGGCATATTTCGGGTGTAGGTTTTATTCTGGTGGAGAGCAACCCTGAGGAGGGCGTTGCGGCGACGGCTTCCAGATTGTCTGTTGTGACCTGCGTCAGATCAATGAGGTCTTCTTCGACAATGCCCTGGATTCCATGAAGGGCACCGTATACGCGCGTGATCTGTGGATATCTGCGTGCTTCTGTCACGACACCTGCCACGCTCTGATTGATCACAGCAGTCGGGCCGCCGCCTTGCGCGACGAGCGCTTTACCTTCGATCAATGACATAACCGGGTTTCCTTTCATGGTAGAACGGACTTGAACGGCAGGCCGATCAACCGTTGTTCAGTACTGCGTGATATTCCTGGATTGTTAAAATGGTTGGCGCGGAAGTTTTCATCGCCTGAATGCCTTGTACTGCTGCTTTCGCCGCCGCCAGCGTCGTCATCGTAGGGATGTCGTGCTCAAGGGCGGTTCGTCGAATGGCCTGCTCGTCGTATTTGGACTGGATGCCCAGCGGTGTGTTGATAATCCAATGTACATCATCATTGATGATCTGATCCACGATATTCGGGCGTCCTTCGCCGACTTTAAATATTTCCTCGACCGGAATGCCGGTTTCGCGAATCACGGCGGCCGTACCTTTGGTGGCGACGAGTGTGAATCCGAGGTCCGTCAACTCCTTTGCGATACCGTCCATCATGGGTTTATCGCGTTCGTTCAGACTCAAGAACACGGTCCCTTCGGTGGGTACGCTGTTCCCTGCGGCAATCTGGCTTTTGGCGAATGCTCCGCCCATGTCGGTTGAAATTCCCATGACCTCACCAGTGGACCGCATTTCGGGGCCGAGCAAGGTGTCTACGCCGGGGAATTTTATGAAGGGCAATACGACTTCCTTGGCAGAGACATACTGGGGTACGGGATCTTTTGTGATGCCGAGTTCCTTGAGTGTCTTGCCGGCCATTATACGCGCGGCAATCTTCGCGAGGGGCAGCCCGATGGCTTTGCTGACGAAGGGTACGGTCCGTGAGGCGCGCGGGTTTACTTCGATGAGGTAAACATCCTGATCACGGACGGCAAACTGAATATTCATTAGGCCGATGACGTTCAATTCGATTGCTAGCGCGCGGGTCTGGCTTTTGATTTCTTCGAGTATCTGGGGATCCATATCGTGCGGCGGCAGAATGCATGCCGAATCGCCGGAGTGAATTCCAGCTTCTTCGATGTGCTGCATGATGCCGGGTACGATAACGTCAGTGCCGTCGCAAAGCGCGTCTACATCGAATTCGGTCGCCGCTTCGATAAATTTGTCGATCAGGATGGGACGTTCTGGAGAGGCGTCCACGGCATGCTTCATGTAGTGTTTCAGGGATTCAC
Source organism: Candidatus Hydrogenedentota bacterium (assembly GCA_012965445.1). Next base: position 8,226 of record DTSJ01000167.1, on the reverse strand, counting down.
GGTCGTATACAATTTCCATGGCGCGTCCGCCCAGCACGAACGATGGGCGAACGACGACGGGATATCCGATTCGGTCAGCGACGATGACCGCCTCATCGGTAGAAACTACTGCCTCGTTGTCGGGTTGTTTGAGACCGAGCTTTTGAACCAGTTCCCGGAATCGTTTGCGGTCTTCGGCGCGGTCAATACTGTCCGGCGAGGTACCGATAATCGGCGCACCGGCGGCTTCGAGCTCGTTGGCAAGGTTTAACGGCGTCTGCCCGCCGAATTGAACGATGACCCCCTTGGGCTTTTCGCGATCGACGATATTTAATACGTCTTCGAGTGTGACGGGTTCGAAGTAGAGGCGATCCGAGGTGTCGTAATCGGTGGAGACCGTCTCGGGGTTGCTGTTGACCATAATGGTCTCATAGCCATCGTCTTTCAGCGCGAAGGCGGCGTGTACACAGCAGTAATCGAATTCGATTCCCTGGCCAATACGGTTTGGGCCGCCGCCAATGATCATGATTTTGTCTTTATCGGTGTCGCGAACTTCGTCTTCGTCGCTATAGGTGGAGTAATAGTAGGGGGTATAGGCTTCGAATTCCGCGGCGCAGGTGTCCACCAGTTTGTAGGTGGGAATTACGCCGTGCTCCTTGCGCAGTTCGCGCACCTCGGATGCTGTCTTGCCGAAAAGATGCGCTAGCTGGATGTCTGAGAATCCGAATTCCTTTGCACGACGCAGTACTGCCGGGTCGTTGGGGTTTGCCCACTTGAGTGACTTTTCTTCCACCACAATGTCGCGCATGTGCCGCAGAAACCAGCGATCTATTTTTGTCGCCTCGAAAATCTCGTCTACTGTGGCTCCGACGCGAAGCGCGCTAGCTATTTGGAGGAGACGATCCGGGGTCGGTTTCTTGATGAGCGCCAGGAGCGCGGTCCGCTCTTCCGCGTCATCTCCGTTGTCCGTGACAGACGAGTCTTTTCCGTCGCCGCCCAGCCCCGCGCGACCTATCTCCAGCCCGCGAATTGCTTTTTGAAGCGATTCTTTGAACGTGCGGCCAATGCTCATGGTTTCTCCGACGCTTTTCATCTGAACGGTGAGAAGATCGTCCGAGCCGGGGAATTTTTCAAATGCGAATCGCGGGATTTTCGTGACTACATAGTCGATTGTAGGCTCGAAAGATGCAGGTGTTTTTTGTGTAATGTCATTGGGGATTTCGTCGAGCGTATAGCCTACGGCCAGTTTCGCGGCGATCTTCGCAATTGGGAATCCCGTGGCTTTTGAGGCGAGTGCGGAACTCCGCGATACCCGTGGATTCATTTCGATAACGATCATGCGGCCGGTATCGGGATTTGTGGCGAACTGGATGTTCGAGCCGCCTGTATCGACACCGATTTCACGGATGATCGCGAGCGCGGCATCGCGCATAATCTGGTATTCCTTGTCGCTGAGTGTCTGGGCGGGCGCGATGGTGATGCTGTCGCCGGTATGCACTCCCATCGGGTCGAAGTTTTCGATTGAGCAGATGATGACGACGTTGTCATTCTTGTCGCGCATGACCTCGAGCTCGTACTCTTTCCAGCCGACGATGGATTCTTCGATGAGGACTTCGGTGACGGGGCTGGCATCGAGACCGTACTGCACTGCTTCTACGTACTCGTCTTTGTTGAACGCGAGGCCTGCGCCGGAGCCGCCGAGTGTGAAGGCAGGACGCACCACGACTTCGTAACCCATTTCCTTACCAAAGTCCATGGCTTCTTCTAGGGAATGAACCACGAGACTCTCGGGCGTATCGATACCGATTTTGGTCATGGCATCGCGAAATTCACCGCGGTCTTCGGATTTGTAAATCGCCTCCAGCTTCGCGCCGATTAGCTCGCAGCCGAACTTGTCAAGAACACCTGCTTTCGCTGCATCCACCGCCAAATTCAGGGCAGTCTGTCCCCCTACCGTGGGGAGTATCGCGTCAGGCCTTTCGCGCTCGATAATCTGAGCGAGTATTTCCACGGTCAATGGTTCGATATATGTGCGATCTGCAGTGTCGGGATCGGTCATAATTGTTGCTGGATTGCTGTTGACCAGGATCACTTCGTAGCCTTCTTCCCGGAGGGCCTTACATGCTTGTGTGCCTGAGTAATCGAATTCGCAGGCCTGACCGATCACGATTGGACCTGAGCCGATGAGGAGGATTTTCTGGATGTCGGTTCTTTTTGGCATACGTATCCTATTGAAAAGTTTTTCACGCCCCCACTGCAGCCCCGCATCAGGGTGTCACACTGTCTTCCAAGCGCATCCGGAAATTTCTATAGAATACCGAAGGCGTTTAACGGGAAATATCGAGCACTTTCAGCTTGAGGTCACCAGCCGGTACCTTTGCTACAACGACATCGCCTTTGCTTGAGCCTAGAATTGCTTTGCCCACGGGCGATTCGGTGGAGATTTTTCCGGCGGCCATATCCGCTTCCACGGGACTGACCAGCGTATAGACGATATTGTTCTTCGTTTTCTGATTTTGGACTTTAACGATGGCCCCGACATACGCTTTTGAGAGGTCGATATCTTGATCTTCGAGCACCCTGGATCGGGCGATTTTGTCTTCGAGATCCCTGAGGCGTGCATGTAACATAGCCTGGGCTTCTTTGGCGGCGTGGTATTCGGCGTTTTCCTTCAAATCGCCAAGTTCACGGGCCTCTTCGATCTTGTCGGCGATCTTCATCCGTTCTTCGTTCATTTGGGCCAGATCTGCCTTCATGCCCGTCAGACCGTCGCGCGTTACATAGATATCGTCGCTCATACGTTTTTTCGTCCTGTTTCAGAAAAAGGCGACTACCAAGTTTCGTCAGCAGCCGCCCCAATTCGTTGGTAGTATAGCAAATCCGGAGCCTTTGGGGAAAGGTCGAATCGGGATATCAGGCGGTCCTGATGATTAACTCAAACCGTATATATAGCTTGTGATCGAGCGAAGACACTTGATGCGAATAACTTGACCGGATTGCAGGGTTTTCTAACGAATCGTTGTCTTAGGCCCGATTCAGTTCATATATACGACGGCAGTTATCGCCGAGAACCAAGACCTGTTCCTTTTTCGAGAGCTTTTTCAGGTAGTCTATCGTACACTGCATGACGCGCTCGTATTCTCCGGCGACCCGGCATACCGGCCAGTCGCTGCCGATCATAAGACGTTCCGGTCCAAAGGCTTCCAGTGCGATGTCCATGTAGGGCGCAAGATCTTCGGGTTTCCAGGATGCCCAGTCCGCCTCGGTCACCATGCCGGAAAGTTTGCATGATACGTTTGGAAATGACGCGAGTTCAGAAAGGTTGGCATCCCACGGCGAAAGGACCCTGTCTTTGATCAACGGCTTGGAGATGTGATCGAGCACGAAGGTCTGTTCCGGGAGATCTCGAACCACTTTGATCGCGACGGGTAGATGTTTTTCGTAGAGCAGCAGGTCATAGACAAGATTATAACGCTTCAGTTTTCGGATTCCTTCGAGAAACTCTGGACGCAGCATGAACTCGTCGTCCGGCTCATCCTGTACTACGTGGCGAACCCCGACCAGTTTTGGATGTGTTCCGAACTGCGCCAACTGAATATCGACTTTGTTCGAAGCGAGATCGATCCATCCGACGACGCCCTTGATTCGCGGCTCGAGATTCGCGAGACTGAGAAGCCAGTGGGTTTCCTCAAGCGTCTGTCGCGCCTGGACCGCCACTGATCCGTCGAAGCCGATTCGTTTTTGCGCCTGCCATAGGTCGTCCGGCAGATGGTTGCTTCGCAGGATACCCGTCTCACCGCTCATCCAGCCGTAGTCATCATCGTTATACTGCCAAAAATGTTGGTGTGCGTCGATTTTCATGTGTTGCCCATATCTGATTCAGTTCTATCTGCGCTGGTCAAAACGTCGACCGACCAAGGCAGCAGCTATATTGATTTTCTGGATGTCTATTGTGCCGCCTGCGATACCCCATCCCCATGAATCGCGGAACCGACGTTCGAGGGAAAATTCTTTGGAGTATCCGTAGCCTCCGAGCAGCTGCACCGCATGGCCCGTGACCTCGCGCGCCATTTCATTGGAAAAACACTTGGCCACAGACGATTCGAAGATACTGGGGAGACCGTTTTCCGCGTTTACTGCGGCCCGATGAATCAAAAGACGCCCCGCTTCGATGCGCATGGCCATTTCTGCGAGCTTTAGCTGAACGGCCTGAAACTCGACGATTGTCTTGCCGAACTGTTCGCGCTCTTGAACGTAGGCCAGCACTTCGTCCAAGGCGCCGGAAGCCTGACCCAATGCCATTGTCGCGTTTCCGCAGCGCTCCAGATCGAAGGCCTCCATCAATTTCGGAAATCCTCCGGCAGGCACGATGATGTTCTCGATCGGTACTTCAACATTGTCCAGGAAGATATCCGAAGAAGGGATCCCGCGGAATCCCATCAGTTTTTCGCCTTCGCCGAAGGTAAGTCCCGCCGCGTCCTTTTCTACATACACGGCCCCGATGCCCTTCGCTCCGGGAGCATCTGACATTCTGCTGTAGATCACGTAGCCGCCCGAATGACCGCCGCCTGAGCACCATCGTTTTGTGCCGTTGAGCGTCACGGTGTCTCCCCTGGTTTCTGCGGTCGTGCGCAGATCCGTCAGCGCAGTTCCTGCTTCAGGCTCTGACATTGCCACAGCTACGATCAGTTCGCCCGCACACACTTTCGGAAGCACGCGCTGTTTGAGGTCTTCGGTTGCAAAGTGCTCGATAGCCTTTACCGGTCCGACGTTGGACTCGAAAATGGGGAATGCGACTGCGGAAGAGATTTTGGCAAACTCCTCCAGCACGAGAAGCGCCTCAAGATTTCCCAATCCGAGGCCTCCGTAGGCTTCCGGAACGTTCATTCCGAGAAACCCCATTTCTCCGTATTGTTTGACCCATTCGCGGGGAAGGGGGGAAGAGGCGGCTTCAAGTTCCTCTGCGATTGGGGGCATTTTTTCCTGCGCGAAGCGGCGTGCGACGGTTTGCAGCTCCTGCTGTTCAGCGTTGAGCGAAAAGTCCATACTGTTCCTTTCTTGGGTAGATGTGGTGAGCGAGCCTATAGTGGCAGACGGCGAAAAAGGATGCAAGCCCGGTGGCTAGGGAAGGCTAGGAGGCATCGTGAATAACGTCAGACACTCCCAAGAGGCGAATATCGATATCCAGTTTTTTCCGTTCAGCTGCATCAACGTTGATGCTGATAACCGATTTGTTGTCCACGATAGATAGTTGAATCACTCCGCCTCTTTCGGCGAAGGTTGCGGCATCGCCCAGCGTCAGAGTGGGGGATTTCGCGTAATCGGTTTTGTCCACTTTGATAAACTCTTCTGTAGCGGAGGAATCGACATACAGAATATGCAGGGAACTCCAATCGTCGTACAGCGCACTCAATGGACGCCCACCAGCACCCGAAACACTGCTCCATACAAAGGACTTCACAATCCCAAAACTCCACGCTATACTAACTTAACAACTGGTACCATGAACGGGGTTAGACCAAGGTATATGTGGCGTAGTGGGGTACCATTATCAGCCGAGGGTTCAAAGAGCG
>DTSJ01000167.1:0-2664 GCA_012965445.1 Candidatus Hydrogenedentota bacterium | reverse complement strand
CATGAACGGGGTTAGACCACAGTAAATCTACCGATATCGGTATGTGATACGACCCTTTGTCAGGTCATACGGCGACATCTCGACTTTGACTTTGTCACCGGGCAGGATGCGAATGTAAAACTTACGCATTTTACCGGAAATATGGGCGAGAATTTCGTGACCATTGTCCAGCTTCACTTTGAACATGGCGTTCGGGAGCGGCTCGCTCACTATGCCTTCCAGTTCTATTGCCTTTTCTTTCATAAACTGCTGAGGTTCCTTTTGTATCGAGAGGACGTAGAATTGAATATGTCTAATCTACGCGAAGAGCGATATAATAGCATAACGGGCATTTTAGAAACCAAATCCTGCTTTCCCGGGAATATTGCACCTACACGAATTGGCGTGACGCTCTATTGATGCGATCCTCACCGGTCTTCACAAGGTCTGGTTTTGGACTCAGTTCAAACACCGTGTGAAGGTTTTCGTTGAAAGGGGTAACGGCTTTCCGAAAGAATACCCTTTTCGACTTCGAGCCTCACCTGAAGTAGATCTGGAGCTATTTATGACATACGAAAACCTGCGTGTTGAGAAAAATGGTCAGATTGCCACTGTCACGCTTGATCGCCCTGAAAAACTGAATGCGCTGAGCGTGGATCTGATGCAAGAGATTTGCGATGTGGCGGATTCTTTTTTGCATGATTATGAGACGCGGGCGATTATTTTTACGGGGGCTGGGAAGTATTTTACGGCCGGGGCGGATCTGACTGATCCGAAGCGGGCCAAGTTGGCGGAGGCGAGTCTGCTAGAACGTCAGCGGCATACTACGCTGGGTCAGCGTATGGCTGCAAAGTTGTTGGCGATCAATCAGATTACCATCGCGGCGATTAACGGCGGGGCGTTGGGCGGAGGCGCGGTGATTGTTTCTGCGTTGGATTTCCGGATCGCCGCGGATGACAGCTTCGTGGGGTATCCTGAGATTAACCTCGGCATGAACTTGAGCTGGTATGGATTGCCGCTGTGTCTGAGGCTGGTTGGGCCTGCGCGGGCAAAGCGTTTTGTGATTCTCGGAGACAAGGAGTCAGCGCAGACGCTGTTGGAGTGGGGATTCCTGGATAAAATTGTTCCTGCCGAGGATCTTATGGGGGCGGCGGAGAAAATGGCCAAGGCTTATGCTGCGAAACCTCCGATTGCTGCGCAGATGATCAAGCGCAGTGCGAATGCTATCTCTTCGGCAATGGATCAAGCGATCATGCACATGGATACGGACCAGTTTATGCTTACAAATACGACGAAGGATTTTCGTGAGGGGGTTTCAGCGTTTTTGGAGAAGCGTGAGCCTGAGTTTAAAGGGGAATAGGTCGTCTTTTTGGCCGACAACCGTTGAGCGGTGGCATGCGGGGTCAGTGTTGTTGGAGGTACTTGGGCGTTTGGTTGGCATGTAGGCCTGAGATTCCACGGTCTCCGTTTCACTGCGCCGCGGAATGACGTCGGCGGATATTCGAGGTTATGAAGTACTCCGGAGGCAGTTTCGCACATGATGTGGCAACTCGCGTTTTTAGAGTTGTAGAAGCGACACCTATTTTACGACTAGATTCACCATCTTTCCGGGGATTACGATTTCTTTGACGATGGTTTTACCTTCGAGATGCCCGGCGATCTTTTCGTCAGCTTTCGCGGCGGCTGCTAGCGCTTCTTTGTCGGAATCCGCGGGGACTCGTATTTTCCCTCTCATTTTTCCATTTACCTGCACTGGGACTTCTATGGTGTCTTCGACGAGGAGGGATTCGTCGTGGGTTGGCCATGTCTCGTAAGCGAGTGTATTTTCGTGGCCAAGTCTTGACCATAGTTCTTCTGCGAGGTGGGGTGCGAAGGGGGCGAGGATTAGTACGAAGGATTCAGCAGAAGCTTTTGGGAGTACGCCTTCTTTCATCGAGGCATTTACGAATTCCATCATGCGCGCGATGGAGGTATTGAATTGAAGGTTTTCGATGTCGTGGGTGACGGCTTTGATCGTTTTGTGGAGCTGCTTGTTTAGATCTTCGGAACCTTCTTCGTCGGAAATGCGTGGGTGCAGGGCGTCGTCCTCGGTGATGAACAGACTCCATGCGCGTTTCAGGAAGCGATGTACACCTTGCACGCCTTCGTCGATCCAGGGTTTATCGCGGTCGAGCGGGCCCATGAACATTTCATAGAGGCGCATCGAATCCGCGCCATAGGTTTGAACCACATCGTCTGGATTGACGACGTTGTAGCGTGACTTGGACATCTTTTCGACTTGGGTCGCGACGGGGGTTTCGTTTTCCTTCGTCACCCAGTTTTTACCGTCCGCCTTTACTTGATCCGGATAGTAATACTTTCCGTTTTCATCTTTGAAGGAATTGGCGAGAATCATTCCTTGGTTGAATAATTTTTGGAAGGGTTCCTTTGTGGATACGTGTCCGGTGTCGTAGAGGACTTTGTGCCAGAAGCGGGAGTAGAGGAGGTGGAGGACTGCGTGCTCTGCGCCGCCGATGTAGAGGTCAACGGGCATCCAGTATTCTTCGGCTTCTTTGGACCATGCGAGGTCGTCGTTTGTTGGGTCGCAGAATCGGAGGAAGTACCAGCAGGAGCCGGCCCAGTTCGGCATGGTGTTCAGCTCGCGCTGGAAATTTTCTCCATCGATGGAGGCAACGGACCACTCCT
>DTSJ01000166.1 GCA_012965445.1 Candidatus Hydrogenedentota bacterium | reverse complement strand
AGGGGCTTCTGCTTCATCGAACCGACCTTCAATTGTGAGCATGTACTTTACGCGTTGTGCGGCGCGGCGCGCGTGCGGCTCGGGCGAGTGGAGGAGTGCCGTGAGTAGCCCTTCGTTGTAGACGTTGTGCTGTTGATGGAGCCAGAGGGCTTCGAGGAGGTGGTGCGCGTCTTCTTTTTTGGCGGCATCGAGGGAGTAAATCCATTGCTCTGTTGCCGCGATGACTTCGTCTGTGTCGCGTTCGCTCAATTCGATCCTGGCCCGGAGACGCACGCCGTCGGTTGGGTGTTTGAGCACTTCGAGGAGGGCTTCGATGGGTTGTCCGTCGATTTCGAGGTGATCCTGGAGTGGACGGCCGTCTGCTGTGATTCGGTAGATGCGGCCGTGTTCGTGGTCTCGACTTGGGTCACGGACGTTGTGCTGCATGTGACCGATGATGGGGTTGGACCAGTCGGCGACGTACATGGCTCCGTCGCCGCCGAATTTGAAGTCTGTGGGTCGGAAATTACTGTCGCTTGATACGAGGATATCGTCTACTTCTTTTCCGGTGACGATGCCTTCTTTGTTGGTGAGGTCGTATTGCTTAATTCCGAGGAAGCCGATGCTGTTGAGGATAATGAAGTTGCCGTTGCTTTCTTCGGGGAAGTGTGTGCTGGAGATGATTCCGCTGGACGGTACAGGGCGCACGGTTTTTTTGAAGAGTTCGTGCATTTTGAACCGGCCTTTGCCCGATTCGCGAATCTGGTAGGCTTCGCCTCCGGTGGCGCTGGTTGCGTAGTGGTAGCCCCAGTAGTCGAAATCGCCGCCGTGTGGATTGGGCGGATTGTCTGCGTGGTGGCTGAAGCGGAACGTTCTTGGGTTGAATCGATACATGGCGGAACGCCCCGACAGTTGCGGAGATCTGTAGGGGGTCTCGATGTTCGCCGTGTTGAAGATTCCCCGCTGGTAGTAAATGTAGCCGTCTGGACCGTAGTCGAAGCCGTTTGCGCTGTGATGTGTGTCCGAAGAGTCGAGCCCTGTCAGAATGATTTCGCGGAAGTCGGCTATGTCGTCACCGTCGGTGTCTTTGAGGAACCAGATATCCGGCGCGGACGCTACCAGCACGCCGCCGTTCCAGAAGGTAAAGGCGGTGGGATTGTGGATGAAAGCGAACGTGATTGCTTTATCAGCTACGCCGTCGTGATCGTCATCGGGCAGAATGAGGAGTCGATCCAGCATTTCCTGATCGGGCTGCCACTTGGGGTAAGTTTCCCATGCTGCGACCCAGAGGCGGCCTTTGGTGTCCACGTCGAGCTGTACGGGGTTGACCATTTCGGGGAACATTTGCTCCGAAGCGAAGAGATTGGCAGTTAATCCGTTTTCGAGAGTTAGGGTGGCTGCGCCATCTTCGGGTTTAACGAATTTGTGACCGCCGCCTTCTTCGCGTTTCTGAACCGCGGGTACCAGATTGGTTTTTACCATCACGGGATTCGGGACGTTATCGTCGTCGGGCTTGATGACACGTCCTTTGTTTGCGCTCCAGATAACCCGGTCGCGGTTTTCAGTCATGATATCGAGCATGACGAGTTCGTGCTGGAGTACGACTTCGTTGGTCTGTCCATCGACGAAGGCGAGTGACGCACGGCTTCCCCAGACATCGTTTCCATCGGTTGCGCGGTACCGGTTAAACCATGTCCAGTTCTTTTCGATGACCGCGTCGCGAATCGTGTCGATGTTGTCGAGCTTCGCGTCGCCCTGTAATTCTTCGATGATCAGTTTGGCTATCTGCTTATTGCCTTCGTTGTTTAGATGGATCCCGTTTATGGTCAGGGGCGATTCGGTGTTTTCGTATAGTTCTTCAGAGGGATAGTATAGATCGACGAATGTTACTTTTTTCCTGCGGGCGACGCTCGCGATCGCGTCGCTGTAGGTGGAAATCCATTTGTTGGTCGCGACCCCGTCGGGTACATTCGGCGTGTTGAGATTTTCGTGGGCGATGGGGGAGAACAGAACGATCTGTGGTGCGGATTCGCCGTTGTACTTTTGGTCGCGGGTATGGTCGATGAATTCGATCAGTTCATCTTTGAATTTCTCGGGATCCTGGCTGAATGATTCGTTGTATCCAAAGAATGCGAAAATGACGTCGGCTTCGACGAGTGTGAGGGAATCGTTGGCATTCATAAAGTTCTCATTGCGGGGGCGTGACGCGACGCGGTCGCCGGTGAGACCGAGATTGCGTATTACGAGTTGTTTGTCCGGGTTCGCTGCCTGGAGGTAGGTCTCGAGCCAGGCATCGTGCTGCATGCGGTCCGGGAGCGAGTTGCCGATGATGGCGATGTGGTCGTTTTTGTTCAGCTTGAGGTCGGCGGAAGCGAGCTGTGCAGTCGCAAGAGTTGCAGCGATCATGACAACGGAGAGGACAGAATTGCGTTTTATCATCGAGTGTTATTCCTGGTTTTTTCGTAAAGGGTAGTTATTCCTGGTTTGGACGACTTATATGAGGGGCCGTCGAGCGGATTACGGATCATCCGAGAGAATAGTCTAGCTATTTCATCTTTGTAAATCTAGTCATAAATGGTTTTTTCGAGGTCAACGATTGAAGTTTGGGGTCTGGTTTGATTAGATTGTCTCGCTGTGGTTGTCGAATTGTACGGGTACGGTGGAGGGGAGTTGTTGATGAAGGCGCGTGCACCGCGAAATCAGACGTTGATTTGCACGGATGCTGAGTTGGACGAGCTTTCGGCAGGACTGCTGAGGGTTTCGTCCGAGGCGAGCGTTGATCTGGTGACGAATCGTGTGGTGCATCAAGACTTCGCTGAGGCCGTTTCTCTATTACCGAGGGGGTTTGTTGATCTCATTGTTGTTGACCCGCCCTATAACTTGACGAAAAATTATGGCGGTCGCGTATTTCGATCCAAGGAAGCGAGCGCGTATATCTCTTGGTTCGAGGGGATTCTGTCGTCGCTTTTGCCTCTTCTGCGTCCGACGGCATCCGTTTATGTTTGCAGTGACTGGAAAACGTCCAGTCTGATTTTTCCCGTTCTTGATGAGCATCTGCATGTGAGAAACAGGATTACGTGGGAGCGTGAAAAAGGGCGGGGTGCAAAACTGAACTGGAAGAACAACACGGAAGACATCTGGTACTGCACGGTTGGCGACCAGTATCACTTCGATGTTGACGCGGTCAAACTTAAGCGCAGGGTGATTGCGCCGTATCGTTCAGGAGATGGTCGATCGAAGGACTGGGAAGAGACGGAGACGGGGAACTATCGGCTTACGCATCCGTCGAATATCTGGTCAGACATCAGTATTCCATTTTGGTCGATGTCTGAGAATACGGACCATCCAACGCAGAAACCAGAGAAGTTGATAGCGAAACTGATTCTTGCGAGTTCGCGTCCCGGCGATTTCGTGTTTGATCCTTTTTTGGGGAGCGGTACGACTGCTGTTGTTGCGCAAAAACTTGGGCGACGATTCTGTGGAATTGAAGAAAATCGGGAGTATTGCTGCTGGGCATTGAAGCGATTGAAGCAGGCGGAGTCAGATGAGAGTATTCAAGGGTATGCTGACGGGGTGTTCTGGGAGCGGAACAGTTTGAATGGCCGGAAGACGAAACGGGGGAGGCAAGACTTTTGATTTTGGGATCATCCCGTATTTCCAACTTCGAAAAGTCATCTTTACTGAAAAAAGTGGCGTTGAAAATATCGAGTTGTATCACGTAGGACGATAAAGACCTGCCCGCGATGGGCGCAGGTAGGTCCATATGGGAAATGTCGT
>DTSJ01000165.1 GCA_012965445.1 Candidatus Hydrogenedentota bacterium | reverse complement strand
CGATCCGTATCAGATTTACGAATCCCGCGTTGCGGGAGCCGACGCGATCCTGCTGATAGTGCGCATACTTTCGGATGAACAGTTAAGAGACTATCGTGAGTTGGCTCAATCGCTGGAGATGGCGGTTCTGGTCGAAACGCACGATGAAGACGAAATCGCACGCGCTCTGGATACGGGCGCGCGTATTATTGGCATAAACAACCGCGATCTTTCGACCTTCGAAGTCGATTACAAGCGAACGCTGGAGCTGAAGCGGCATGTGCCGGGCGGGGTTGTGCTGGTGAGCGAAAGCGGCATCCATACCCGTGAGCAGGTGAAGGCACTTGATGACGGTGGTATTGATGCGATGCTCGTCGGCGAAGCCTTCGTGACCAGTCAGGATATCGCGAGTAAGGTGCGGGAACTGCTTGAGTCCGATGCACGTTAAAATTTGCGGAATAACCAATTACGAAGATGCCATGGCCACGTGTGAGGCCGGGGCAGATCTGCTGGGGTTCAATTTCGCCGATGAAGCGAAGAAACGCAATCGGTACATCGAACCCGATGACGCGTATGAAATAATCAGACGCCTCCCCGACGATGTGTTGTCGGTAGCGGTCTGCGTCAACGAACGGCTGGAGCAAATGCAGGAATACCTGGAGCATGTCGACTATGTTCAGCTTCACGGTGAAGAGTCAGTTGAAACGACGAACGCACTGGGGGACAAAGCCATCAAGGTATTTCGCCTCAGTAATCGTGTAGAATTGAGCGACGTGGAAGCCTTCTCAGAATGTTTCGCGTATCTCGTGGACGGCTACGCTCCTGACGAGCGCGGCGGAACGGGAAAAACGTGCGATTGGGACAAGGCTGCGTCGATAGCCGCGTTGGACAAGTCGCTATTTTTGGCAGGCGGCTTGACGCCGGAGAACGTAGCGGAAGCGATACAGAAAGTTCGACCCTATGCCGTAGACACGGCGGGCGGCGTAGAATCAGAACTAGGAAAAAAAGATCATGAGCGAATTCGAGCATTCATCAACAACGCAAAGCAGTCATCCTTATCCTGACGCGAGAGGCCGTTACGGAAACTACGGCGGAAAATACGTTCCGGAAACGCTAATGCCTGCCCTCCTTGAATTGGAGTTGGCATACGAGACGGCGAAGACCGATCCCATTTTCCAGGAAGAGTATCTGAGCCTGCTCCAACAATATGTAGGGCGTCCCACACCGCTGTATCTTGCAGAACGATTGACGGAGCATCTCGGCGGTGCGCGAATTTACCTGAAGCGCGAGGATTTGTGCCACACCGGCGCGCACAAAATCAACAACGCGCTGGGTCAGGTTTTGCTCGCAAAAAAGATGGGCAAGAAACGAATCATCGCGGAGACGGGTGCCGGCCAGCACGGCGTTGCAACAGCTACGGCGGCGGCCCTCGTGGGTTTGGAATGCGAGATTTACATGGGCTCCGAAGACATCGAGCGCCAGAAGCTCAACGTGTTTCGGATGAAGCTTCTGGGCAGCAAAGTGAATCCGGTTACGTCCGGTAGCAAGACGCTGAAAGATGCGATCAACGAAGGGCTGCGCGACTGGGTGACGAACGTGGGGAACACGCATTACGTGATGGGTACCGTACATGGTCCGCATCCGTACCCTGTAATCTGTCGTGACTTTCAGAGTGTGATCGGGCGCGAGGCGCGTCAGCAGATTCTTGATCAAGAAGGCCGACTCCCCAATACACTCATCGCATGCGTCGGCGGCGGGAGCAATGCGATCGGGCTATTCTATGAATTCATCGGGGACGACGACATCCAGATGATCGGCGTCGAAGCAGGCGGAACTGCAATCGAACCGGGCAAACACGCCGCGCGCTTTTCCGGGGGTACGCTTGGCATGCTGCAAGGCGCGATGAGCTACGTGCTGCAAGACTCCCAGGGCCAAATCCTCGGCACGCACAGCGTTTCGGCAGGTCTGGACTACGCGAGTGTAGGGCCGGAACACGCCTATCTGCATGATACGAAGCGCATCGAATATACTTATGCGACGGACGACGAAGCGATTGAAGCGTTTCAGTTGGTCAGCAAACTTGAGGGGATCATTCCTGCGCTTGAAAGTTCCCACGCCGTCGCGCATGTGACCAAGGTCGCGGCGCAAATGAAACAAGATGCAATCATCATCATGAACATGTCCGGGCGAGGCGACAAAGACGTCGTGCAGGCCGCGAAGTTTATACTGCCGGGAGAAGAATTCTAGTGAGCCGTATCGACGATTGTTTTGCTGCGCTCAAAGAACGCGGCGAGAAAGCATTTATTCCTTTCATTACTGCCGGTGATCCAACCCTGGATCTCACCGAGGCACTCGTGCTGGAGCTGGAAAAGGCAGGGGCGGACATCGTCGAATTAGGGGCCCGACGGGCCTGTCAATCAGGAGGCCGCCCAGCGCGCGCTGCTGAACGATGTGACGTTGGAGAACATTCTGGCGCGTGTAAAATCGCTGCGCACACGCACGCAAATCCCTATCCTTCTCTTTACCTATTTCAACCCCGTTCTGGCCTATGGCATCGCGAAGCTCGCCCAGGACGCGAAGGAAGCGGGTGTGGACGGAATCCTGTGTGTGGATCTCCCGCCGGAAGAAGCAGACGAGTATCGCGCGTCGTTTCACGAAGCGGGATTGGACACGGTGTTCCTGCTTGCGCCGACGAGTACCGACGAGCGCGTAAAGCTGATCGCCGAAGCGTCGACCGGATTCCTATACTACGTTTCGCGCACGGGAGTGACCGGCGAACAATCGTCCATCGAAAGTTCTGTTCGGCCGATGGTGGAAAAAATCAAGCAGCACACAGACATCCCGGTGGCTGTGGGCTTCGGAATATCGAATCCCGATCAGGTGAAAGAAATCGCTGGATACGGCGATGCGGTAGTCGTGGGGAGCGCTATCGTGAGGATGATAGGCGAGCTTGGTGATGCTCCGGATACGCCTGAAAAAGTTGGTGCATTTGTAAAAACGCTTGTCGATGCGACGAAGGGCCGTGTTTAAAAGCTTCGCGGTATTTCGTTATACTCCCCGCTTTCGTATGACGCGGCACGACAACCAGCGAATGAGTCTATGGACGCCTTTGACCCTGCGCAGCAGGAAACCCTGAACGTAATTCTGAGCGCTGCGAGTTTCGTGCTCGGCGGCATGATCGGCAGTTTCCTAAACGTATGTGTCTATCGAATGCCGCAGGGACTGTCCGTGGTAAAACCGCGTTCTCGCTGCCCGAAATGTGAGAATCCCCTGGCGTGGTACGACAATTTGCCGATCATAAGCTGGCTGATCCTCGGAGCAAAATGCCGAAACTGTAAAGAGCCAATTAGCTGGCAATACCCGCTCGTAGAAGCGATCACCGCGGTATTGTTTTATCTGGTATTCATTAAATTCGGGATGACCATCGCCACGCCGATCTATATGTTGCTCGCCGCGTCCCTCGTGCTGGTCACCTTCGTCGATCTGACCGACTGGACTATCCCGAATGAAGTCACCTTTCCGGGAATGCCGCTGGGGCTGGTGTGCGCCGTTGTGGCAATGATGGTCCCTGATTCCGGGCTAATGCTCGATAAACCGTTGATGGCGATATTGGGCTTGTTTCTTGGAGGTGGAGTGCTCTATGGCCTCGATATGCTCAGCCTGCTGGTTCTCAAAAAACGCGGAATGGGTTTCGGCGACGTAAAGCTCCTAGCCATGCTCGGTGCTTTCTTCGGCCCTTGGGGCGTTTTGTTGATCGTCGTCGTATCGTCCTTTTTCGGCAGCGTGATCGGGATTAGTAT
>DTSJ01000164.1:9533-13283 GCA_012965445.1 Candidatus Hydrogenedentota bacterium | reverse complement strand
CGTGGAGGGCATTTGCGTGATGCATTGGATAGTTAGAGCAGGAATTGCGGTCATCCTGATTTTCGGAACCGCAGTTTCGGCGAATGCGGCTGAACTAATTTCTGAGCAGACTGTTGCGATTCAACTGCAGGACGATATGGAAGTTGTTACGGTGTTTGCTCCGTTCAAGTTTACGGTTCGAGATGCGTCGAACACATATGAACTTACGCCGGGACTTTATACGTTTAAGCCTCAGACTTCGAAACCTGCGCAGCAGCGGTTCCATCTATTTTCGAAGACGTTTACGCCGAACCAGGGGGATGCCGAGCGGGTGTACGTGAATGAATGGCGCAAGCTGGGGTATCCCGTTGAGTCCGTGACGATTGGAAAGGAACTGGCGACGAAGTCGGGGCGGGTTCTTGATGCGCGGGTGCATTGGATATCGCTGGCACAACTGGACACGGAGGCGGAGGCCCTGCGAAAGCAAAAGGAACTTGAGGCGTCGGAGCAGTGGACTTGGATGCGGCCGGAAATTACCCAAGCGGGAACGGGGACGGTCAAGATGAAAGGCGCGAAGGGTACGTATACGCTTGAGTTGCCTGTCACTATTTCGACGCCAAGAGCTCTGGCAGTGACGAATGTTGATGTGGGCTTTTGGGACGAGAAAAAGGAACGCCTAGCCTACAGCGGAACGCTGGAACTGGGCGTCACGGTATCTGGTGGACTGGAGCTGATCGAGCATATTCGGGTCGAGGAATATTTGAAAGGTGTGCTGCCTTCGGAGATGCCAGCGGTTTGGCCTGCGGAAGCATTGAAGGCACAGGCGATATCGGCGCGCAGCGAAGTACTGGTCAATTTATCGACGAAGCACAGTCTCGAGAATTTTGACTTCTGTAACAAGGAACACTGCCGCGCGTATCGTGGGGTGAATCTTCACAAGGAGTCCACGAATCAGGCACTTGCGGACACGCGCGGTAAGATATTGGTGCAGGATGGCGCGATTGTGGAGACGGTATTTTCGTCGAACTGCGGGGGTTGGACTGAGAATAATGATACAGTCTGGTTTGGACCTCCGAATTCAGCGCTTCGCGGGACGCACGACCTGCCTAAAGCAGTTGCTTCACCATTTGGAACGATTGCCGGAGTGCGAGACTGGATCACACGTCCGCCTGCAGCTTTCTGCGCGGGAGACGAGGTTGGTTTTCGGTGGACGCGAAGCTATTCTGAAACTGAAATTCATGGTATGATTGGGAAGAGCTACTCTGTAGGAAGTATTCAACGGATTGAGCTTGGAGAACGAGGCGTAAGTGGTCGTCTGAAGTGGATACGAATCCACGGAACGGCTGACACGGCGACGATCAAGAAAGAGCTGCCCATTCGAGGAGCTTTGGGCGGCCTCCCCAGCGCGATGTTCGATCTGAGTGTATCGGGCAATTCTCCGAAGCGCACGTTTGCGATACGCGGTGCAGGGCGCGGGCATGGAGTTGGCTTGTGCCAGCATGGAGCAAATGGGATGGCATTGAAGGGTTACAAATATTCCCAGATTCTGCATCATTATTTTACGGATGTGAAGATTGAAAGGGTGCGATAGACGTGAACTTGCGGCGTATACAGAGAAAAGAGGCCCGGCACATCATTGGATTAATGTCCGGCACTTCTTGTGACGGTGTCGATGCTGCCTTGGTACGCGTGAAGGGGACTGGCTCTGAATTGGCTATGAAACTGCTTTCCTTCCGGTCGTTTCCATTTCCTGAGGATCTTACGATGCGCCTGCTGGCGTCGCGTCTGGATGCGAAAGAGCTTTGCGCGCTTAATTTTGAATTGGGTGAAGAGATGGCACGGGCGGCTTCGGCGATGCAGGACGTTGCGCGGAGCGAGCCTGTCGATGTGGATTTCGTTGCGTCGTCGGGCCATACGGTCGCACATCTACCGCCGCGTCAAAATCTAGGTTCTGGTACACTTCAGATTGGTGAGACGGCGATCATCGCGGAGCGTTGCAAGGTGCCTGTTGTGTCGAATTTTCGTCCCAGGGACATGGCGGCGGGTGGTCAGGGCGCGCCTCTAGTGCCTTATGCGGACTGGGTGTTGTTTCATCGGCCTGACCGGACGGTGGCGTGTCTGAATATTGGCGGGATCGCGAATATCACGGTCATTCCGCCGAAGATGGAGGATGTGCTGGCATTCGACACGGGGCCGGGGAACATGATTATTGACGGGGCGATGCGTCTGCTGACTTCCGGAAACATGCAGATGGACAAGAACGGAGAGCTGGCATCGCAGGGCGTGATCATCGATGAATTCCTGGAGTATATGCTGGAGCATCCTTATTTCCGGGAGCTGCCGCCGAAGAGTACCGGGCGCGAAGAATTCGGGCCGGAAATCTATCTGCGTGATGCTATCGCGAGTCGACGCGACCATAGCTCCGAGGACATCATGGCGACGGTGACGACTGCGGTGGCGTACAGCATCGTACGCGCGTACAACCGTTTCGTGAAGACGCAGTATAAGGTTTCGCGGTTCATTGTCAGCGGCGGCGGGACGCACAACAAGACGCTGGTGAAACGAATCAAGGACGGGCTGCCGGGTGTGAAAGTGCTGCGCAGTGACCATTACAATTTGCCGGTGGATGCACGCGAGGCGATAGCGTTTGCGATTCTGGGCAATGAGACTATCTGCGGGACGCCTGCGAATATCCCGGGCGCGACCGGGGCGAATCGCAGTGTTATTTTGGGGCAGATTACTCCGGGGCTGTAGGCTACGGCGAAGGGGGCGCGGTGTTCGGTTTTCTGAGGCGTAAACCGTTGGGAGTTCGTGGGGAGAACTTTGCAGCGTGGTTTCTTCGTGCGCAGGGGTATCGGATTCTGGACCGCAATGTGCAGTTGGGGAAATATGAGATCGATATCATCGCGCAGGATGGGGATACAATTGCGTTTGTTGAAGTGAAGACGCGGGAAACAGCTGATCCGGTGAAGCCGGAGGAGAATGTTGACCGAGAGAAGCAGCGACGGATAATTGCGGGGGCGCGGAAGTATATTACTGAGCAGGATGATCCTGAGATGTATTATCGGTTTGATATCGTGGCGGTAGTGATGCCTGAGAAGGGCGAGATTGAGATTGAACTTTTTCGGGACGCTTTTCTGGAGTAGAGCGGCGCTAGAAATCCTTGTCTTTGGGGGTCATGCGGTCTACTTCGTGGTTCCAGTTTTCGATCATGACGATTTCGTTCCCGGAGCGCGACTGATCGACCATATCTCTTGTTATCAATCGTTCTCCGTCGGGTGAGATATCGTACATCGTGAACCCGGCGGACGCGCCCAATCGTTCCGCTGGTAGGAGTTCTTCGGGTCTGCTAATCGAAAACGTCGGCTCTGATTCTATGCGAGCAACCATAAACGCGTCGTCCCGCACGTAGTATAGTTTTGTTCCGTCGGGCGACGGGGGCTATGACGGGTTCGGTTTTTTGAGTTGGGCGCTTGCGCTTTGCCAGTTTCTGACGGCAGCCCGGGTGTGCTGATGGTTTTCGCCGTAGCGGGCGTGAAATATTTTTGCGGCCTGCTTGAAGTATTTCTCTGCCGATTTGAAGTCGCTTCTCATGTTCATGAGGTTACCGATGTTTAGAAGGTTGATAGCGACTTTGGGGTGTTCTTTCCCGTATATGGTTTCGTTTATTTCGCGGGCGTTCTCGAAGTGGTTGTACGCTGCGGTGATATCGCCGAGGTTCTGCATGATCATGCCGAGATTGTTGTAACTCTGGGCGACGTAGGGGTGTTC
>DTSJ01000164.1:0-9452 GCA_012965445.1 Candidatus Hydrogenedentota bacterium | reverse complement strand
CAGCCATATTTTTTACGACGTAGGCCTTCATCGGGTTGTTTTCTTCCAGTATTTTGTCGGCGATTTCGAGGCCGGTTTGATAGTTTTCCCAGGCCTCTGTGTAGTCCTGGAGTTCCTGGGCGACGAGTCCGAGGTTTGTGTAATCTCGGCAGACTGCTTCGTTTTCGGTGCCGCGGTGTTTGACGTTCAGATCGAGCGCTTTGCGGTAGGCTTGTCGTGCGGAAGCGAAGTCTTCCATGTCCATGCAGATATTGCCGATCTGCTGGAGGATATCGGCCATTTCCTCGAAATTTTTGCCTCGTGCTGATTCATGAATTTCGAATGCGTGCTGGTATTCTTCGCGTGCTTTTTGATTGTCGCCCTGAGCGCGGAAAATGTTTCCGCTGTGCAGGTACAATTCGGCTACTTTTTTGTGGGTGGAGCCCGTTGCTTTGACGCGTTCTTCGATAGCGTGTCTGCATGCGCTGGAGGCACGAAGGTAGTCGGCGATCATCCACATGTGTGTGGAGACGTAGAGCCAAAGTCCGCTTATCATCATTGAATCCACGGGGGACTCTCTTACCGCACGAAGATAATCGGCAATATGCGGGACGAGCCAACTCGACTCTTGAATATCCTGAACATTTTCCGGATCGGGCAAGAGGTCTTCGTAGAATTTTCCCATGATGGTCGACCATGATACGGTGAATTTTTGTTCCCAGCGGTTGGGCCGGAGCAGCGTTGTGGCTTCCTGGTGGGGCATGGATGCCTCGTCTTTTGTGTCTAGCGCGAGCCAGTATAGAAGCGCCTTCTTGATACCGGGGGGTACGGTCACGCGTTCGTCTTCCATGACGATTAAGCCGTAACGTTTTAGCCGGGAAAACATCTCGTCGAACTTACGCGGATCCTGGAGGCTTTTGCGCAGTGTGCGCGGAAAGGTTTTTGCACCGGAGACGAGCATGGACACGGTAAAAGGCCCGTCGCCGAGGTAGGCCAAGACTTTCAGCATGTCGAGTACGCCTGGAACGTCGTCATGGATTCTTTTCATGGTGACGATCAACGCTGTACGGATTACGGATGCGGGTTGAATTGCGGGGTCTGAGATCCCCCAGATTTTCCGATGTTCGTTTACGAAGAGATCGTAGTATTGATCGTAGTTGCATTTTGTCTGAACCATGTATTGTGCGGCGAGGGTCAGTGCCAAGGGAGTATCGCCCAGGGAGGACGCCAATGCGGCGGCAGCGCCTTCGCTTCGAATCTTCGAGACAGAGAACAGCAGGTTAATTGCTTCGTCGCGGTTGAGCGGGCCTATTCCGAGAGGGTTCGTTTCTTCCGGCCATCTATTCCTTGGCGAGATGGTAATTACGTGGCCGGCGATATCTTTGGGCAGATACTCGCTGAGGATACGCCAGGTTTTTGTGTCTTCGAAAACGAGGAGCCAACTGGTATTCAGGCTGAGCCATTTTTTGAGCGCGAGAATTCGGATGTTGAGCTTGGAGGTGGTTTTCTCCGGTAAATCGAGTTTTTCTACGAGCGAGCTCAGATCCGTCTGGATACTGACGCGGCTTGAGCCTCGGACCCACCAGATTACGGAATAGTTTGTCTTGTTGAGATTGACATATTCTACGGCCAGTTGGGACAGCCCGACTCCGATTCCGTCGGGGAGTGCATTTACGAGCGTTACCATGCCGGAGGGAGAATCCAGTTTCTGGCGCATTTGCTCGAGAATCTGCGAGCGGCCGACGAAATGCGGCACTGTGGGCCAGGGAACACCCCAGACGGTATCTTTCAGCTTTGGAATCTGCGCTTTCTTTTTGCGTTTCAGCCTTGTGGATACGGCACCTGGACGGGGTTTTCCGCGCAGCACTTCACATTCTTCAAGCAGGAGAACTCGCCCTTTGTCCTGGGATTGCCTTACGAGATCGAGATAGTTGACGGTATGAAAGGTAGACTGAATGCTGACGGTCTTCTGGACCATAACGGGAAATGGCCGCCAGTGTTTGGTCATGAGCGCGTTCACCCATTCGATCTGGCCGTGAATTGTGGTTATGTATGTGGGCGAAATGATGGCGATGGTCTTTACGCCCATGTCATTTCTTTTGAGGAGCTGGCGAAGCGTTTCATGCGAGTCTGTGGTATCCCAGGGGATTTTTTCGGCCTCGTAGCCTACGCCAGTGAGTAAATGGTAGACCCAATCCGCCCACTGCTCGTCCTTGGGCATGTAGTGAATGTAGAAATCGAGGCCGTCACTGGGGAGCGGTGGCGGGGTAAGCTGTGCGATGCCTTCGATATTTCCGGGTGTTGGTGTCTCCGTAGCCAGCCCGGCATCCTGGACACCTTCTTTCATGTACATGGGGGTATCGGCGGCTGGCAAGACTTCGGTCGCGGGCAAATAGGATGAGTTATCAGACCACCCTTGTGAGTCATCCCCCGAAGGCATCGCAGCAATGTCGTCGTCGGTGTCCTCTTCTTCGGTGGTCTCCCATTCGGCGAGGGCGTTGGCGAGTTCGAGGGCGGAAGCGTAGCGCATCTTGGGATCTTTGCTGGTGGCTTTCATGATGATGCGTTCAAGGGAAGCGGAACTTCCGGGAACAACGTCTCTGAGTTTCCTCAACGGCTTATTTACGACCAGATGCATTATTGCGTTGAGATTTTCTGCCGAGAAACCCGGCCTGCCTGTCAGCAATTCGAAGAGTGTAATGCCGAGGGCGTATGTATCGCTCGATATGCTGGCTTTACCGCCTTCGATCTGTTCAGGCGCCATATAACGCGGTGTACCCACGCGACCGCCAGATACGGTGAGTTCCAAGGTGCTCTCCGATAAACGGGCCAGGCCGAAATCGGCGACCTTCACGTTCATGTCATCATCGACCAGTAGATTGGCGGGCTTGATATCGCGATGAATGATGCCTTTGGTGTGGGCAGTGTGGAGTGCGAGCGCGGCCTGACAGGTCAGGTCCACCGCTAAAGAGGCTTTGAGCTTGCCTTGCTTTTTGACGAGTCCGGCAAGGTCATAGCCGTCGACATACTCCATCGCGATATAGAACTCGTCGCCTTCTTCGCCGATAGCGAAAACGGTAATGATGTTTGCATGGTTCAGGGAGGCGGAAAGGGTGGCTTCCTGCCTAAAGCGGGCGATGAGACCGGGGTGGTCTTTGAGATGAGCGGTAAGAACCTTGAGGGCTACGTGCCGCCCAAGTTTGGTATCCAAAGCCTTGTAAACGACGCCCATCGATCCGCGGCCCAGCTCGCTTACAATCTCATAGTCTCCGAATCTGTCCCCGGTTTGTCTCATTGGTTTTTCAATCGTGATATGTAATGTGTTGTTCTTGTACCTGACTACCCTCAGGTTCGAGAAAGATGGCTTTACCTATTTGAGCGAGGAGCGAGGAGTGATTCTGCTAAATCGAGGGGCTCCACTGCATCGGCGTATTACTCCTATTTTACTCAGATTCAGTATAAAATTCCCGTTGTCGAATGTCAATCGGGTTGTAGCTATTATGTTCAAACAGACACCGATTGGACTACTTATTTGGATATTTATGCGGGACAACTGTCCAGAAAATGGATATAACGGTACGATTGCGAGAAAAGCCGCCTAATTGCAATGTGCTTCGCCGGCTCTGGTCCCGGTTGAGGGTTTGAGAAAGACGTTTACAATTTCGGCTTGAGGTATTGCCCGGTGTAGGAGTTTTTCTTTTTGGCGATGGTTTTCGGGGGGCCTTGAGCGATTATTTTTCCTCCTTTGTCGCCGCCTTCCGGGCCGAGGTCTATGATCCAGTCGGCGGTTTTGATTACGTCCATGTTGTGTTCGATTACGATGACGGTGTTGCCGCTGTCGGCGAGTCGGTGCAGGACTTGCAGGAGTTTGTCGACGTCTACGGCGTGGAGGCCCGTGGTGGGTTCGTCCAGGATGTAGAGTGTGCGTCCGGTCTGGCGTTTTGAGAGTTCGGTGGCGAGTTTTACGCGCTGGGCTTCTCCGCCGGAGAGGGTGGTGGCTGGTTGTCCGAGTTTTATGTAGCCGAGGCCGACGTCGTTGAGTGTGTCGAGTTTGTGGAAGACGGTGGGGATGTTTTTGAAGAATTCGCATCCTTCTTCAACGGTCATCTGGAGGACTTCGGAGATGTTTTTGCCTTTGTAGCGGATGTCGAGGCTGTCGCGGTTGTAGCGTGCGCCGTCGCATTCTTCGCAGGGGACGTATACGTCGGGGAGAAAGTGCATTTCGATGGTGATGAGTCCGTTGCCTTCGCATTCTTCGCAGCGTCCGCCTTTGACGTTGAAGCTGAATCGTCCGGGTTTGTATCCGCGGGCTCGGGCTTCTTTTGTTTTGGCGAAAATTTCGCGGATGGGGCTGAAGAGTCCGGTGTAGGTGGCGGGATTGGAGCGCGGGGTGCGTCCGATGGGTGACTGGTCGATGTCGATGATTTTGTCGATGTGTTCGAGGCCTTCGATGGAGTGATGCTTGCCGGGTTTATTGCGCATGGAACCGTGGAGGACGCGCATGGCGGCGGGATAGAGGGTACCGTTAATGAGGGTGGATTTTCCTGAGCCGGAGACGCCGGTTACGCAGACGAGGAGGCCGAGGGGGATTTCGACGTCGATTTTTCTGAGGTTGTTTTGCTCGGCTTTGCGTATGGTGATGGATTTGCTGTTGGGCGGGCGGAGTTGGTCGGGCATGTGGATCTGGAATTTACCGGAGAGGTATTGCCCGGTCATTGAGTTTTTTACTTTTTCGATCTGCTTCGGTGTTCCCTGGGCGACGATTTCTCCGCCGTGGACTCCGGCACCGGGGCCCATGTCGAGGACGTGGTCGGCGGTGCGGATGGTGTCTTCGTCATGCTCGACGACGATGACGGTGTTGCCGAGATCGCGGAGACGTTTCAGGGTGGTGATGAGGCGATCGTTGTCGCGCTGGTGGAGGCCGATGCTGGGTTCATCGAGAATGTAGAGAACTCCGACGAGTCCTGAGCCGATTTGGGTGGCGAGACGGATGCGCTGGGATTCGCCACCGGAAAGTGAGCCTGCCTGACGATCAAGGGTGAGGTAATCGAGTCCTACGCTCACGAGAAAACCGAGTCGTTCGTTTACGCCTTTCAGGATGCGTTCGGCGATAATTTTTTCCTGCTTGTTGAGTTTCAGGGTGCTAAGGAAATCGAAGGCTTCGCCGATGGAGAGGCCGGTCACGTCGAGGATGTTTTTCTTGTGCATGAGGACAGCGCGGGATTCGGGACGGAGGCGGGCGCCTTTGCATGCCGTGCAGGGGCGCGTCGCCATGAACTGGCTGATTTTGTCGCGCTGGGAGGAGGAGGAGGTTTCGCGGAATCGGCGTTGAAGATTGGGCATGACGCCTTCGAAGGGCTTCTTGGTTTTGTAGGTGTTCTTTCGTTTTTTTCTGGAGTAGTTGAACTGAATTTCCTCGGTACCGGAGCCGTTGAGGATGATGTCTCTGTGTTCTTCAGAGATTTCGTTCCAAGGTGTGTTCCAGCCGATTTTGTAGTGATCGACGACGCATCTCAAGGCGCGCTTGTACCAGCCGTCGAGTACGCGGTTCATGTTCCACGCGCGAACGGCGTTTTCGGCGCAGGAGAGGGTTTCATCGGGTACGACGAGTTCGGGGTCGATTTCCATGGTCGTGCCGAGGCCTGTGCATTCGGGGCATGCACCGTGGGGACTGTTGAAGGAGAACATGCGCGGGGCAAGTTCTTCGTAGCTGATGCCGCAGTCGATACAGGCGAAGGCTTCGCTCTGGAGTGTTTCGCTGGTCGTCTTTTTGTCCGCGGATTCACTCCAGATACGGACGATTCCTTTGCCGAGTCGAAGCGTGGTCTCCACTGAATCGGTCAATCGCTGACCCATGTTTTTCTTGACGACGAGACGATCCACGACGATATCGATGTCGTGTTTTTTGTAGCGGTCGAGCTTGATGTCGTCATCGACTGAATGGATTTCGCCGTTGACGCGTATGCGCGGGAAGCCCTGTTTCTTAATGTCGTCGAACACTTTCTGGTAGGTGCCCTTTCGCTGGCGAACGATGGGTGCGAGAAGCTGGACCCGGGTTCCTTCGGGGAGTTTGCGGATGGTGTCGGCGATGGACTGGGGAGTCTGCGCCTGAATTTTCTTGCCGCACTTGTAGCAATAGGGCGTACCGATACGCGCGAAGAGGAGTCGGAGGTAGTCGTAGATTTCGGTGACGGTGCCTACGGTTGAGCGGGGGTTGCGATGGGTGGTCTTTTGCTCGATTGAGATTGCGGGACTCAGTCCTTCGATGTAGTCGACGTCCGGCTTGTCCATCTGATCGAGGAACTGACGGGCATAGGCTGAGAGGCTTTCGACGTAGCGGCGCTGGCCTTCGGAGTAAATGGTGTCGAAGGCGAGAGAGGACTTACCTGAGCCGCTGAGTCCTGTGATGACGACGAGTTGGTCTCGGGGAATCGTGGTGCTGATATTTTTCAGGTTGTGTTCGCGCGCGCCTTTGATGGTGATGACGTCGTGTGGCGTTGGTTTGGCTTTTTTCGGGGACATGAATGAACTTTTCCGGGGGTAAAATCGGGTCTTGAACAGGTGGAATAATATACTGAATTAATGTTTAGTAACGATAAAAAAAGGCGCAACGGAGTTGCGCCTTTTCTGTATAGATCTTTCGATTCGAAATCGTTGTAAATTACTTTTTACGTGTCATTTTTGTGTAGCGGTGGTTGGCTAGTTTTCCGTTGTTCCATCCTTCGGATTTTGTTTCGAAGTTGTCTTCGTCGATGATTATCATGTAGCCGCTGTGGGCGTGGCCGTCTTTGGTTACGTCCATGTTTGTACCTTTATCGAATTTGAAGTCGATTTTTCCGGGTTCTTTACTTGGGGTGAATTTCATGGAGGGTTGGTTTCCTGCTGCGCAGTAGTGGGTGTGGATTAGGACTTCAGGGCCGTCCTGATGGTACATGGAGACCATTTCCATGGGGGTGCCTTTTAAGTAGGTGAGCATGAGGGAGGAGCCGTTTGCGATGACTTCGTAGGTAATGGTTGATTCGGATTTGGTACCTTCTTCTTTAGTTTTGCCTATGGGTACGACGAGTGATTCGCCTTCCCAGGTGCCTTCGAGGGTGAGCATTTTTTTGTAGGCTTCGTCTGCGGTGAAGGCTTTTTCTCCTGCGGATGCTGCAATGGAGATGGTCAGGGCAAGTAATGCTGTGACGGATAATTTGAAGAATTTCATGATTGGCTCCTGGTTTGTTGGTTGTTTGAAGGGTAGCCCTGTGGTCGCTGGGTTGTCAACCTTGTTCCTATTATGTATGAGCGTGTTTGTTGCGTTGGATTGATGGTTCGAGCCGGCTCGCGGGGACGCTCGGCTTCCGGTTATTTCGTGGTGCATTGTGGCAAATGGAGCGGGCGACCACGCAGGGTCGCCCCTACGGATCGTTGGTGGGTGTGTATCGGGAAACGAGAGGTGTGGAGTCGTAAGTTGTGTTGTGTAAATTGGTTGCGAAAGTAAACTATTGACAGAAATGATGGGGCTTGACATTGGTTTTGAAATTGTATATATTGTAACTGTTAATGTTACAGTTACTAAAACTTGGAGACAGTGATGGGACGCAGTGCGCGGAGTACGCGGTTCCCTGTTGGACTGCATATTATGTGTATTCTTGGGCTGGTGAAGCTTCGGGACGGCGTGGTTTATGTGAGCTCGGGCTGGATGTCGGGGAGCATCAACAAGAATGAGGCGATGATCCGGCAGATTCTGGGGCGACTAGTGAATGCCGGTCTGGCTACGTCTATGGCGGGGAGTCGGGGCGGGGCGATCATCGGGAAGCCTGCGGAGGACATCACTCTTCTGGACATTTATAAGGCTGTTGAAGATGAGCGGATTTTTGGTGTACATGACGGCAACGAGGAGTGTCAGATTGCTCGCTATGTAGAGGGATATATGGAAATGTTTTTTGAGGACGCGGAGAGCCAGTTTGAGTGTGAACTTCGCGGGGTTCGCTTATCAGACATTGTGGACGATATGTATGAAGAGTTTAAGAAAAGCGGATTCACACCTCCGCCCTATCACAAATTGTCGACGGTGTCGGTGAACAAGGATGTCGCGTCTTGAGCGGTGAAGAGAACGGTTTTTTTAACACGTATGTGGATTTCATTCTGCGATTCCGATGGCTGGTAATCGTGGTCAGTTTTGTCGGGATCGGTCTTTTGGCGACCGGGGCCCGCCACTTGGAGCTTCAACAGAACTACCGGATGTTTTTCGGGCCGGACAATCCTCAATTGAAGGCCTTCGACGCCTTGGAGAAGGTGTATACGAAAATCGACAATCACATTTTTGTTGTACACAATCCGAATGGATCGGTTTTCACCGCGGACGTGATGTCGGCAGTGCGCGAGTTGACGGACGAGGGTTGGACAGTGCCTCACTCGACCCGGGTGGATTCAATCGTAAATTATCAGCATTCCTGGGCGCTGGAAGACGACTTGATGGTGGAGGATCTTATTCCTGAAGGGGAGGAGATGAATCCCGATGCGATTACGCGCGCGCGGGAAGTTTCGATCGTCGAACCGATCATCATGGGCAATATTGTCAGCCATGACGAGGACACGACGGTGGTTTCGATTCGGGTGCAGCTTGATCCTGATGATGTATTAGCCGTTCGTGAAGCGGCAGAATTTACGCTGGCGATGCTCATCAAAAGCCGGGAGACGCATCCGGACTTGCGGATTGAACTTACGGGTACCGCAGTAATGTCGGACGCATTCGGCTCGTCGCCTCAACGTGATTCGAAGACTGTATTCCCAGCGATGTTTGTATTGCTGGCCGTTTTCATGTTCCTGTTTACGCGTTCTGTTGGTGGTACGATTGCTACATGGTTCGTGATATTTTTGTCGGCGGCAGGGGCGATGGGCGCATCGGGTTACTACGGTTATGGTGTGAATCCGGCGAATATGGCAGCTCCGGTTGTGGTGTTGACGCTTGCGATTGCTGATTCGATCCACATTTTACTGAGCATGTTTAAGGAGATGAATAAGGGGTCGGACAAACTAACGGCGCTCCGGGAGAGCCTGCGAATCAATGCACAGCCTGTTTTTTTGACGAGTCTGACGACATCAATCGGATTTTTGGTGATGAACTTCAGTGATTCGCCGCCTTTCCAGGAGTTGGGGAATATCACGGCGACGGGTGTCGGGCTGGCGTGGCTACTTTCGATGTCGTTTCTTCCCGCGATGCTTTCTGTAGTTCCGATTCGGGCGCACAAGAGTTCATGGTTTGGCGAGCCGTTAATGCTGGCTTTTGCCGAGATAAACATCAAGCATCGCCGGAAGCTGGTTGCTGTCGTTGGAGGTTCGGTTGTATTTTTTATCGCTTCGATATCGCGGATGGAAATTGATGATGCGCCGCATAAGTATTTTCATGAATCCATTTTGTTTCGTTCGTCGACGGATTTTTTTGATGAGGAGATGGGCTTCTATGGATTTTATATGTCGGTTCTTGC
>DTSJ01000163.1 GCA_012965445.1 Candidatus Hydrogenedentota bacterium | reverse complement strand
GATTGTAGCCGTGACATCTGCCGCGCCCTTGAGGGGAATTCCCAAAGCTACGGGATACTGTGCAGCATATTCGCCTTCGGGAGGATTCGTCACGTACACGAACACGTTGGCCAGCTCACCGACCGCAGAGACGATTGCCCGCTCAGACAAGAGAGGAGCATCTGCATGCATCGCCGCGCATATCTCGTCGCCTTCCGCTTCGATAACGGTGCGCTCTGGAGCTTCGCCCTCGAAAGAAATCATCCCGCTGACGGTACCGTCACCCACTTCAGCCGCTGGCCCGGCCTCTTCTTCGCCACCGGAGCAGCCAACAACAAGCGCGGAAACGCCGATACCCAAGACCATCGTACGCATACCAGAGAAAAATAGTTCTTTGTTCATTTTGCAAACCTCTTCCAAATTGTGATTGTTCATTGAAAAGTCAAAGAGTGGAATAGAAACGACTATTCCCATCAGGAAGTCACACGGGAGATAGCGCAAAACACGGCCTTTCCATGTGAGAGACCCTATTTTCGCTCATTGAGACGTACTATTGCAAACACGCGTGGTTAAGAAGCACGTTTCTCGATGTCTGATTCGAACGTCATGTAATCAGACTTCAGGCGCAACGCCGCTCGATGGTTTTCCGCGTCGGTAACATCAAGTTGCACAGCCATTGTCAATGCCGTGACCGCGCGTGCGAAATCGATCTCGTTCTGGATCTTTTCGCTAAGTCCGTCAGATTGCTTGGAATCCATAACTACGTCCCCCTTGTTACAGATAATAATATAACGAACTGGACGTTTTGTCAAGAGTTTACATCTGCGATCAGTCTACGAAAATGTCAGATCCATGTCCGTTACGGCGCCCTCCGATGCGGAACTCACGTGGCTCGCATATTTCGCAAGAACCCCCTTCGTATATCGGGGTTTCGGCATTTTCCAGACCTTCCTGCGTTTGTCCAATTCGGCTCTGGAAATATTCAGTTCGATCATCCTTTTCTCTGCATCGATAGTGATACTGTCGCCGTTCTTGATCAGCGCGATCGGACCTCCTACCTGCGCCTCTGGCGTGATATGCCCAACCACAAAGCCGTGGCTTCCGCCGGAAAAACGCCCGTCCGTAATCAACGCGACGTCCTCCCCAAGACCCTTCCCCATAACCGCCGAAGTCGGAGCAAGCATCTCGCGCATACCAGGACCACCCTTGGGTCCTTCGTATCGGATGACAACCACGTCTCCCTTTTTCACGGTCCCGTCCAGAATCCGCTGCAGTGCATCCTCCTCAGAAGCATACACACGCGCCTTCCCGGTAAAGCTGAGACCTTCTTTACCCGAAATCTTCGCAACGGCACCATCGGGAGCAAGGTTGCCGTACATAATCACGAGGTGACTGTCTTTCTTTATCGGATCCTTAAACGAGCGAATGATGTCCTGTCCCTTTGGATATTTTTTGACGCCCCTAAGATTCTGCGACATCGTTTTTCCGGTAACCGTCATGCAGTCGCCGTGCAGCAGGCCTTTGTCCAGCAGCATCTTCATCAGCGGGACGATGCCGCCGATTTCGATCAAGCGCTGCATGACGTATTTGCCGCTCGGTTTCAGATCCGCGAGCACAGGGATTTTTTTGCCCAAGCGTGTGAAATCGTCGATATCGAGTTTGACCCCGACCGAATGCGCCATTGCCAACAAGTGAAGAACCGCGTTCGTCGAACCACCCAGCGCGATCAGTACAACGATAGAATTCTCAAAAGCCTTCTTGGTCATAATATCCTTGGGCCGAATGTCTTTCTTGATCAACTCCAACACCGCGGCACCCGCCGCCTTGCAGTCATCCGACTTTTCCTTCGATATCGCCGCCTGCGCTGAACTGTTCGGAAG
The DNA here is from genome assembly GCA_012965445.1 of Candidatus Hydrogenedentota bacterium. The sequence goes on along the minus strand of DTSJ01000163.1, from coordinate 1,971 downwards.
GCTCATCCCCAATGCTTCGATTGCCGAAGCCATCGTGTTGGCCGTATACATCCCGCCACAGGCTCCGGCACCGGGAATCGCTTTACTTTCAATTGTTGCGAGTTCTCGATCACTCAAATCATCGTTCGCATGAGCGCCAACCGCCTCGAAAACAGAGATGACGTCGAGATCCTGCCCGTTATGAATACCGGGCAAAATTGTGCCTCCGTATACGAAGATAGACGGTCGATTTAGACGTGCGAGGGCCATAATACACCCTGGCATATTCTTGTCACATCCACCGATCGCAACAACGCCGTCGAACCACTGACACCCCACTACCGTCTCAATCGAATCCGCAATAACCTCACGAGACACCAGCGAATACTTCATCCCCTCGGTACCCATAGAAATCCCGTCAGAAATCGTGATCGTATTAAACTGAACGCCCTTGCCCCCGTTCTTGTCCACGCCCCCTTGCACCTCATCCGCAAGTTTGTCGATGTGCATGTTGCATGGCGTCACCATGCTCCATGTAGACGCAATCCCGACCTGAGGCTTCTTGAAGTCCTTATTGCTGAACCCCACCGCATGCAGCATGGCCCGCGCTGGTGCGCGTTCAGGTGTTTCAGTAATTTGCGATGAATACTGACGCATGGGATCCGCGCCATCCGTATTTTTTTTAGCAGGCTTCTTCGCCATGAATGATCTCCGTAATTGGTCTAGAAATAATCGGGGTAGTGTATAACGAGGATGTGCAGTAAGGCAAGATCTTTAGGGTCTCAATTGCAATTCAGCGACCACTGGAAGGTGATCCGATGCCGTTCCAATTTGATCTGCCTCGACGACGGTCATGGATTGCGCAGTAAATCCTTGGTGGAGAATGTAATCAATTCGCCTCTTGGAACGTCTTCCGGGACTGGTAGGCAGTTTCACTTCACCCTGATCCGAGTCAGAATACTTTTCGAGCAACAGTTGAATCCCAGCCTCCTCCGTCGTCTCGTTCAAGTCTCCGGCAACGATGATGTGTTTCGTTGACGGAGCAAGCAAGACGATATGTCCGGCCTGTTGGCGGCGCTCTTCACCATTCAATCCGAGATGAGTGTTGTATACCGTCACGATTGTACGCGCATCCCCGTCACTGCCCTCTGAAATCCGTATGTCTATTCGCAGACAACCCCTTGGCTCTTTATCGAATGGATTTGGCAAGGCGATATTTTCGGAGAATACTATCGGATACCGACTCAGGGTAAGGTTTCCGTAGTGTCCGTCATCAAAATGATAGTTCGCCCCGAACACGCCTGCCATACCCAGCTTCTCTCGAAAGAGAGCATGCATATCCATCCGCTCAGTCCTGGACAGATTCTGATCGACTTCCTGAAGGCATACGACATCTGCATCAGCCGCCCTGATCACTTCGACAATCCTATCCAGATCCAGTTTTCCATCGGTGCCTTCGGCGTGATGGATGTTGTAGGTCAGGACACGAAGTTCGACCGCAAAACTGTTGCAACATACCAGCAGCAAAAGCGTTGTGATTCTTGATATCCGCATCATGAAACTTTACATAAGAAAAACGTCTGAATGCAATATCCCGTCCAGAGAAAACGATAACCTTGGAATAGACCCCGTCCTATTTCTTCTTGGCGTTCGACTTGCTCGACTTCCTCGGTGTCTCAATCGCCGCGTGCGCTGCAGCAAGCCGGGCAACGGGTACGCGGAAAGGGCTGCAACTTACGTAGTTCAGACCAACCCGATGACAAAACTTCACCGACTCAGGGTCTCCCCCATGTTCGCCACATATACCGACTTTGAGATCGGGTTTCGTTTTGCGTCCACGTTCTACACCGATTTCGAGCAGCTGTCCGATACCGTCCTGGTCAAGGGTCTGGAAAGGATCGTCCGGGAGGATGTCGTTTGCAACGTAATCCGGCAGAAACGATCCTACGTCGTCGCGTGAGTATCCGAAGCCCATCTGTGTGAGATCATTCG
>DTSJ01000162.1 GCA_012965445.1 Candidatus Hydrogenedentota bacterium | reverse complement strand
GTATTTTCGTCGCGACGGGACGGGTGAAGGTGGCGCAGGACGATGAATAGGCAGAGGACCCGACATAAATGCAGTCACGCCGAATCCAAGGGTTTCACGCTGCTCGAAATCCTGGTGGCACTCTCGATTCTGCTCGTAGGCCTCACTTCGGTACTGGTCCTGTTCCCGCAGAGTCTGAGCCAGGCATCGACGGCGAACCAAAAGACGAACGCTTCCAACCAGGCGAGTGAAATATTCGGCGAAATCGGGCAGATCGGCGCTGACGCGCTCTATTATGATCGAGTCCCCTATGACAAATTGCGACGAAGTTCGGATGACGGTTCGTATGGATTCACCACCACCACCCAGCGCATCGGCGACGGCTCGACCGACTCGAAACTTCAGCGGGTGACGCTGACCGTGACGTTTCCGAATGGAACCAGCCAGACTTACGCCACTTATGTGGTGAAACCATGAGTACGCCTCATCGAAATAGACTGCACTATGAGTCCGGGGCTAAGGGATTCACGCTTATTGAGCTTCTCGTATCCATGGCAATATTCGTGACGATTATGTCCGGCGTTACGCTGATGTTTAACTCTGCAGTGCGCGTGACCAAACAGGCGTACCTGAACCAGGCTGCCTTCGAAACTGTGCGCGGCACTTTCGACACTATTGAGCACGATCTCACCCGCTCGTTCGTCTCGCGTGAATCAGGACATAAACACACTTTCTACGGCACACCGATCGGATTTACCTTCATCGGCTTGGTAAGCACTGACGGCACGGATGAGTATAACCTCGCGCGGATTACCTATGTGATGTACAGCGATCCGTTCAGCGTCGGCTTGACGAAAATATACGAATCCACCGCCGATGACACCAACGCTTCCGCACCACGCATCACGTACACCCTGCTCCGATATATAGAGCCTGGGGTGGAAGACCTCGAATCGTTTCCGATCGAGTGGACTTCGCCGTTTCAGGGCGACTCGCCGAACCTGACTCTGGCCCAGGAAGTCACCCTTGCCAGATCTGAAGCAGTGGCCGAGAACCTATGCCTTTCGAATGACAACGATGACCCGTGTATCGAGGAAGTGGAAAAATCCAAACGGCGGGAATTGTGGATCCGCATGCTTGCTGGCGATCCCTCTCTGCCGCATTTCTGGGACAATCCGAACAATGCACCAACTGTGCGCACGACAAATATATCTGGCCTAACAAGAGACCCTGCCGATTACGTGATTGCGGAGAACATACTCCATATCGAACGAAACCGAAGATTTCAGAATGACGAAACCGGTCTGGCTGAGAATCTGAAAGGTTTCGATCCCGACAACAGCGAAACGTTTGTGCCGACGGATACTGCGCCGTTCGGGCAATTCGAGAATGTATTTATCGATCCCGATGGGCTGGATCTGGCGATCATCGAATCTCTGGACGAGTCTCATGTTGACTATCTGAATACCGACGCGGGAAAGATCCGGGCTCGACTCGATTTGGATGGTATTGCTGCATTCACCCACCAGAACTACTTTTTCGCATATCGGGAATACGCTGAGACGGGGCGCACAGATGAAGATATCGTGGGTCTGGACAAAAATGTCTACAAGGTCGACGCTTTCGGCGAACTACTGGACGGGAATGGGACAAGCGGGGTGATCCTACAGGAAAATGAGCTGGTCGCTTCCCTGTTTTCGTTTTGGAATGACACGCGCAACCTCGAACACAACACCGTACTCAGCGCAGCGAACATCGGAATCAACAACAACCTGCCTCAAGTAGATCAAGAACTTGTAGAAGACATCATCTCGACGCAACCCGACATCCTTGACCCGACACTTCCCGAATCGATCATGATACAGCTGGCTTTTTTCTATCCAAGTCCATACCCGGGCGCGCCGGACTTTGAAAAAATATTTACGCACAGCATCAATCTGCCGACGGCTTACAAACGCAAGCAGGAAACACTGTGGACGAAACAGGTGCGTAACTGAACGAGCGCGATTCCGATTTCGGATATATCAATACGAATGACATAGAGCGTCGAAGATATCGACGGTGCTCACTTTATTAAACGATACACTCTTGGGGATAGGAGCGGAAACGAAGGTGCCCAATAGAACGTTCCATAACGCGGACGACCGCGGCGCGGCGCTGCTGGTAGCGATCGGCATACTGGCCATTCTGCTGGTGATCTCTGTCTCCTTTTTCCGGCTTTCGACGACGGAAATGCAGACGGCGAACAATTACGCGAACAATATTCAATCCGAACTGGGCGTGGATGCGGCCATCGCCATCGCGATACACGAACTCCATAAAGATGCTCTGGCCCACCCCTCCGTGACGTCGACGGACCATGCCTGGCGGACTAAATTCAACGGCAGCTGGGCGGTGGGGAAACAATGGGCATGGGCACGGCAATTGTATCTTGTTGGACAGCCGGGCATGCCGATTTTTCCTGATGTCCGAACGAACCTTAAGGGCATTCCGCAGGTGGATTTTGATGCGATGCGCGTGTATATGCTGGACAGGGACCAGTATCTCGATGACGTGGGTGAGATCGAGAATCTGCTGTACGCCCCGCGAGCGGATGGAAACGTGACCGTCCCCGCATTTTTTAATGGCAATGCCTACGACAATACGGCACCGGAAGACCGCTTCCTGCCGGAAACCTACCTGAACGGTTTCCATCCCTTCGTCGTTTCGACGGAGCTGGCGGATCTGTCGAATTTCAGTCCGTTCAACCTTCCCACACCGCAAACGGGCGGCACATACCAGACGTTTTTTCCGAACCCGTTTGACCCGACTCAGGCAGGTTACCTTCTGAATGAGCGGGATGTGAACGGCAACCTCGTCAAATGGCTCCCCGAACAGCAGATCCACTTTTTCACTGATGTCGATAATGACGGCGACGGGTTGAACGATTCAATCTGGATGCCGCTGACTGCGGATCGGCTGTTTCCAAACGACGGCCTCGACAATGATCTGGACGGGTACATCGACGAATTCGATCTCGACGGGGAGCCGGGGATATTCCTGTACGCGGAGAATTATCTGGCGGACGTTGATGAAGATCCGGCTTCATTGCTGGCGCAGGTGCGGCTTACGATGCGGCTTGATCGCATGTTTATGTATTGGGACACCCTCACATATCCTGGCAGACCGCGGTGGGAGCCCATTGGTGTAACGCTTGAAGATATTTCGTTTCTGCCTGACAGCGGGGATCTTGATCTCAACGGTAATCCGAAATTCGACGGGGAGATTGTGAACAAGGCCTACGACTTGTCGTCGCCGTTTCCGCCGCTCGGATACGACGAGATTAATGGTGACGATGTCGACAACGATTTCAATTCGTTCATCGATGACGGGATCGACGCTTCGCAGTACGTGCTGAATCGTCAGACGCGGCGTTCGATCGTTGAGGCGCAGCACCCGGATCTGAACAATCATTATCCTTATCCGGGCCTGCTGACGAGACTGGCGCCGTTAATCGAGAATGGTATCCCGATCCGAATCCTGGGTGAACCTGTCAGCACGATTATCGGTAGGCAGGGAATCCTGATTACGGATGAATCTAGTAAGGTGAATATCAATGAGGCCGGAGGGTTGACGTATATCTCGCGTAAGGCGGAACGTCTTAACCCAACGACGCTGACTACCCCAACTGCATTGGATCGAAGTTACATCCCGATGGTTCGGTCCACCGGAACGGGACTTCAGGCGCATGAGTACGATATCGGCGTTCTTATCGGCGTTCTTGACAACGTGGAAGATGCCATCGGTGTCGGTGATCGAATCTGGACGCGCCGAATGGGAGCTTCGATTAGAAACGAAAACGAAGATGGTAGCT
>DTSJ01000161.1 GCA_012965445.1 Candidatus Hydrogenedentota bacterium | reverse complement strand
GGAAAGTAGCGCTGCTTGGCTATGACGCGCTACATCGGGACATTGCCATATATATATCGCGGTCGGCGGCCTCCTTCTATCCGCAGTAATTACTGGTAATTGGTCGGGGTTCTTCGCGGGCTGAGCGGAGTATTTGTTTAATCAGGGCCGGCGTTTGTCGTACAAAACCAGATTCTTCGTTGCTCTGCCCTCATAATTGGCGAATCTGCAAGTTATTGGTTTATTTCTTAAGACCGGCAATTCGATTCCCGTAAACACGAATCCGCCAATCGAACCTTCCCAAGTCTTGTTCGGGCTCACAACAGGTGCCAGCTTGTGCTTACCGAGAGCCTTGCCCACGAAATACGCGCCAACATCCGTCAGTGCCACTGCAACAATAAGCAAAGTTACCAGTCCCGTGCCATTTCCCTCGATACCATGCATCAAATTCACATGCGCCGCAGTCCACCCCACGTATACCAGCCCACCCGCAGAACCTAGCAGCGCACCCATCGTCGCGCCCGGGCGAATAAGCCGAAAAAAGAGCACTACGACAATTCCGCCGACCAAAGTCACATTGATAAGCTCAAGTCGACCAAACGCTGCGCTTCCTGCGATGATCATGCCGACAATCACGCCAATATTCGTCTGCACCTCAAAGCCCTTCGCCTGCACAAGCCCGTAGAATTCTCTGATGCCGACTCCGGCGAGCACCGTGACAAGTACCACCAGGCCGATCTGCACCGCCTCAATCCAGATAAGCGACAAAAACAACCCAACCAGAACCAGGGCGGTCGCCACTCGTACTGCAAGTCCGTTGCCGGGAGTCGCCATCACTATTTTCGCCCCCCGAAATTCCGCGTGCGCGACTGATACTCGCGCAGTGCTTCCAGCATCTGCTCCTTATGGAACTCAGGCCACAAAGTGTCCGTCACAACTATTTCCGAATACGACAATTGCCACAGCATGAAATTACTCAATCGCATTTCACCGCCTGTACGGACCAGTAGATCAACGTCCTGAACCTCCGGCACATACAAATGATCAGCAAACAAGTCTTCATCAATTTCCGATTCAGAGAGTCTTCCCGCTAGAACATCAGCCGCGATGGACGTGCACGCATCCACGATTTCGCCGCGACTGCCGTAGTTCACCGCAAGATTCAGTATCATCGCCGTATTATCCCTCGTTTTTTCCTCGCTATCAGACATTTCTTCCAATAACTTCGTTGATAGGCCGTCCTTCCGACCCATAAACCGTACTCGAATATTCTCCTTGTGAAGGTTCTCCACCTCCAGCTTGATATATTTGCTGAGAAGGCGAAACAAAGCCTTCACTTCCCTTTCTGATCGGCGCCAGTTCTCAGTTGAGAATGCATACAGCGTCAAACTTTCAATTCCTCCCATCTCGCGGCATACCTCGGTAATCTTGCGAACGCTCTGCGCCCCCTTATCATGTCCGTGCAGACGCGTCACGCCGTTTTTCTTGGCCCAGCGCCCATTGCCGTCCATGATGATCGCCACGTGTCCCGGCAGCCGTTTCATATCCAGATCTGTTTTTGTCACCGTTTTCGCCGATTCTCCAACACCCATTCAAAACAAAACCGCGGTATGGTGCAGTGCACCCGCCGCGGTGAAAAAGTCCATTATCTATCGTCAAAGTTGCGCGTGCATTACACTTCCATGATCTCGGCATCTTTTGCCTTGAACGCTTTATCAACCTTGCCGATGTGCTCATCCGTGATCTTCTGAATCGCATCAGTCAATTTGTGAGCATCGTCTTCCGGAATTTCGCCGCTCTTCTGACCTTTTTTGATCGCTTCCATTTCCGTCCGCCGAATGTTCCGAATCGATATCCGCGCATCTTCAGCCAGTTTTCCCACGACCTTTACATACTCCTTGCGCCGTTCTTCACTCAACTCCGGCATCGGAAGACGAATGATCGTTCCGTCGTTGGCTGGCGTCAAATCCAGAGGAGACGCAAGAATCGCCTTCTCAATAGGTTCAATTTGTGACTTGTCCCACGGCTGTATCGTCAATAGACGCGCCTCCGGAGCAGAGATCGTCGCCAACTGGTTCAGCGGCATTTTCGATCCGTAGGTCTCCACCTCGATTCCGTCCAGCAAACCAGTCGATGCCCGACCCGTTCGAATATGCGAAATCTCCTGCTGGAATGACTCCAGACTCTTGCCCATCTTCTCTTCCGCTTCCAAAAGTGCCTCGTGTTCCATAACTTAGTCTCCTCGGACCACAGTGCCTATCGACTCGCCATGCAACGATTTCAGTATATTACCTCTTTCATTCAAATTAAACACTAGAATCGGAAGATTGTTTTCCCGGCAAAGAGAGATCGCCGTTGCGTCCATCACACCAAGGTTCTTCGCCAGCACTTCCGTATACCCCAGTTCCGTGTAACGAATTGCATCCGGGTTCGTCATCGGGTCAGAATCATAGATACCGTCCACCTTCGTCGCTTTAAGCAGAATTTCAGCCCCAATCTCGCTCGCCCTTAGCGCCGCCGCCGTATCGGTAGTGAAAAAGGGATTTCCCGTACCCGCACCGAAAATAACAACCCGCCCCTTGTCCAGATGCCGCACTGCCCGCCGCCGGATATAGGGCTCAGCCACCGGGCGCATTTCGATCGCAGTAAGCACCCGCGAAGGCACATCCCGCGCCTCAAGGCCTGCCTGCAAGGCAAGTGCATTGATCATCGTAGCCAGCATCCCCATATAATCGCCAGTCGGCTTGTCCAGGCCAGAGTTCACTCCCTCCGACCCACGAAAAATGTTGCCGCCCCCGACCACGAGCCCGATCTCAACCCCCAGCGCGCAGACTTCCTTAATCTCGTCGCAATAACGACCGACCACATTAAAATCGATGCCGCCGCCCTGATCACCTTCCAAGGCTTCGCCGCTGAGCTTTAACAAGATGCGTTTGTATGCCGGTTTCGACAAAGGGATCTATTCTCCTTCAGGTGCCGCTTCAATACCTTCGCCAAGCACGAACCGCTCGAAACGGCGAACGTCTATTTTCTCCCCAACCGTGCCACTCACCAGCTTGATCAGGTCTTCAATTTTCGTCTTCGGCTCTTTCACAAAGCCCTGCTCAAGCAGACAGTTGTCTTCAAAGAACTTGCCCATTTTGCCCTCGGCAATCTTCTCAAGAATGTTCTCAGGCTTCCCGTGAAGGCGCGGTGTCTCCTTCATCTGGGCGACATACACTTGCTTTTCTGCCTCGATCACGTCCGCAGGAACATCTTCCCGCCGAATCCATTGCGGCGGCATCGAGCAAATCTGCAAACAGATATTCTTGCTAAGTTCCTGGAACTTCTCGCCCCGCGCAACGAAGTCCGTCTCGCAGTTGATTTCCACCAGAACGCCCATTTTGCCGCCCATATGAATATACGAAGTAACCGCGCCTTCACTGGCCGTTCTACCCGCGCGTTTCGCAGCACTCGCCATGCCCTTTTCACGAAGCCACACGATCGCCGCTTCAACATTGCCGTCACATTCCGTCAACGCCTTCTTGCAATCCATCATACCGGCGCCCGATTTTTCGCGCAGATCTTTTACGTCTTTCGCAGAAATACTCATGAGTACACAAATTTCCTTCTTAGGTTCGTGCATATTACAGATTCGAGCCGAGGTCAATAGGGGAAAACAAAAAACTACTCAGCTGATTCCTCAGCGTCCGGTTTTTCAGCCGCCTCAGAGTCCGTCGCCTCAACTTTCTCAGCCGCCTCTTTGCTTTCTTCAGCTACCGGCGCTGCCTCAGGTTCCGGCGCTGCTGCTGCCGGTTCAGCATCCCGCGCCTGCTGTTTCGCAAGCTTCTCGGATTTCACCGTCACCTCAGCTGCCGCT
>DTSJ01000160.1 GCA_012965445.1 Candidatus Hydrogenedentota bacterium | reverse complement strand
CCAATGGTGGAAAAATGAAAATCATCAATCTCCGAGTCATCACAGTAGTCGCTTGCCTCATCGTCGCAATCCTGCCCCGCAGCATCGCCCAGGACTGGTCGCAATGGAGAGGAAGCAATCAAGATGGTTCCATATCAGGATTTATCGCCCCCGAACAATGGCCGGACAACATGAAAAAATCCTGGTCCGCCGTCGTGGGCGAAGGCGACGCTTCCCCGGCCCTGGTCGACGGAAAAATCTACGTCTTTTCGCGCCAGGAAAATCAGGAAATCATTCGCTGTCTGGATGCCAAATCCGGAACCGAATTATGGAAAAGCGCCTACGACTCAATCGAACTCAAAGGTGCAGCACGCTCACACTCCGGCCCCAGAAGTTCGCCAGCCATAGACGAAGGAAAAGTCGTCACACTCGGCGTCGCAGGAGTACTCACCTGCTTCGACGCCGAAAACGGCAAAGTACTCTGGCGTAAACACGAGCTTCCAGATCAACACCCCGATTACTACACCTCATCCTCGCCAATGATTGTAGACGGCCTGTGCGTCGTACAACTCGGTGGCAAGGAATCCGGAATTATTCTCGCGTGTGATCTCGACGACGGAAGCGAAGCCTGGCGGTGGGAAGGTGATCCCCCGGCCTACGCATCGCCCGCGCTTATGACTGTCGAAGGCGAAAAGCACATCGTCGCATTGACACATCTCAATCTCGTAGGAATCTCCGCGAAAGATGGCCAGCTCCTCTGGAAATACCTCTTTGCCGTACCCAGAATGTCCACGAACTCGGCCACACCCGTCGTCGATGGACAAACCGTAATCTATTCCGCCCAAAAGCGCGGTGTCAACGCCCTTCGCATAGAAAAAAAGGGCGACGGCTACAGCGCAAGCCCTCTATGGTCCACCGACGAAATCAGTACCGCGTTCAATACACCTGTACTCATTGACAATCTGCTCTTCGGCATCTCAGAACGCACGAACCTGTATTGTCTCGATACTCAAATGGGCAAGGTTTCTTGGACCGACGAGGCAAAGCACGAGAGATTCGGCGCAATCGTCAACGCCGGGTCGGCCCTCTTCGCGCTCCCGAGCAATGGCGTGTTGACCGTCTACGAACCTTCAGGCTCTCGCTACACCCAGATCGCCCAGTATCAGGTCTCAGACTCAGCAACCTACTCCTATCCGATAGTCTCTGGAAGCCAAATCTACATACAAGATCAAAACGCCATAACTTCATGGAGTGTACGATAGCCGGTCGATTTCATCGTCTCGATCACTTCTTCTTTTTACGGGAGACTTCGAGAGCATCTTCGGCCCACTCCACGATGTCGTCCAAACCCTCCAGCAGACGCGCCGGAACTTCATAGAATCGCTGTACTGTCACCCGCCTCTTCTTCGTGTCATACTCAAAAGGTTCGCTACCTTCATCGATATACCGCTGCCGAGTCCCATCGTCCACACAGAAATAAAGCGTGCCAAGCAGCACCACGCCGAACTGATATGAATTGAACACAAGACCCCACCCGCCAAAAAAACGCCTGAGTTCAACATCGCCCATCGGCGCTAGCAAATCCACCACATACTCGCCAAGCTCTTTATCTGCACCTTCTGGCATCAAAAACCTTTTCTGGATTTTACTCTACCCCACAAAAAATAACACGGTCTGGCGAAGCGTTCAATCGAAAATATGGATTTTCGTCAGTAATCGCTGCTTCTCGTCCACCAGAAATTCCTCGGACAACTCCGTTCTGGGAGCATCTTCCCCTTCAACAGTCAATAAGATATACTCACAACTATGAACAAGAACAGAAAATCGGTGCGATTCGCCGCTCTTCTCGGAATCTGCCTGACACTTTCCATTTCGACCGGTTCCCTGGCCGAAGATACATCCGTCTCCTCCTCAATGGCAGACTTTATCGCCACTGCTAAGAACGATCACTGGGCATTCCAGCCCGTCTCCAACCCGTCTCCCCCGGCGGTCAAAAATACGGACGACGTTCGATCATCTATCGACAATTTCGTGCTAGCCAGATTGGAAACCGCGAACCTGCACCCTTCCCCAATCGCCGATCCGTACATTCTCCTCCGTAGAATTTACTACGACCTTACCGGGCTCCCCCCGAATTACGAACAAGTCCAGGTATTCACAAAAGATCCCTCCCCCGAAGCCATAGAAAAAGTAATCGACACCCTCCTCGCATCCCCGCAATACGGCGAGCGCTGGGGACGCTACTGGCTCGACGTTGCCCGCTACAGCGACACAAAAGGATTCGGCAGGGAAGCAGATCAGTACCTCCCCTTTCCGCATACCTACCGTGACTACGTCATCCGCGCATTCAACGAAGACCTGCCAATCGACCAGTTTATCGTTGAACAACTGGCTGCCGATCAGCTCGAACTCGGTGACGATCAGCGTCCCTTGGCAGCCATGGGATTCATCACCGTCGGCCGCCAGTTCTCAGGCGATCAAAACGCAACCCTTGACGACCAAATCGACGTCGTCATGCGCGGACTCCAGGGACTCACCGTAAGTTGCGCGCGCTGCCACGACCACAAGTTCGATCCCATACCGATCGCCGATTACTACTCCCTCTACGGCGTCTTTCGCAGTTCCCGCCTGCCTTCAGATCTGCCTTTGATCGAAGATCCAGACGAATCTTCGGAGGAATACCAAGTCTATAAAGTAGAACTGGACAAACGGGAAAAAGCGCTCGCCGACATACTCGAATCCCTCGAACCCGATCAGGAAAACGACTCCGATTCCAAAAAGAAAGTAGCTGCCCGACGTGCCGCGATACTCAAGCACGTGAATTCACACCCCGGTCGGCCAGATCGCGCCATGGTCCTCGCGGATACCGACCCGCTCTTCGATCCCTACATTTTTCTCAGGGGAAAGGCTGGTCAGAAAGGCGAGCAGATTCCCCGGCGTTTTCTGGCGGTTCTGTCCCCCGAAGATCGCATGCCCTTCGAACATGGAAGTGGTCGTCTAAACCTCGCGCGTGCAATCGCTTCAAATGACAACCCGCTCACGGCCCGCGTGTTCGTAAACCGCATCTGGATGCACCATTTCGGGCGGGCCCTCGTCGGCACACCCAGCGACTTCGGATATCAAGGCGAAAAACCGTCCCATCCCGATCTCCTCGATCATCTGGCATCCACCTTCATGGAAGACGGCTGGTCACTCAAGCTTCTGCACAAGCGTATCATGCTCTCCAACACTTACCTCCAAAGCAGCACACAGTCACCCGAACAAATGGCCGCCGATCCCGAAAACAAACTCCTATGGCGCTACAAGCCCCGCCGTCTCGATTTCGAAGCCATGCGCGACTCACTCCTCGTGGCATCGGGCAACTTGGATCTTACAGCCGGCGGACACTCCGAGAACATGACCGAGCACCCCTTCTCGAATCGACGCGCAGTCTATGCAGAAATCGATCGGCAAAATCTCCCCACCCTCTTCTCGACCTTCGACTTTCCCACGCCCGGAGCACACAGCGACCGTCGCTTTGAAACAACAGTACCGCAGCAGTCGCTCTACCTAATGAACAACGCATTCGTCGCGGAGCAGGCACGCAAAGTTGCCCGGTACTCCGCAGCAAAATCCGGCGCGTCACCCAAAAAACGAATTCAAGCGATGTATCAGAAAGTATTCGCGCGAAAAGCATCGAAGCATGAAATCGCTTTGGGCATCGCCTTCATCAACGGTATGGCAGAAGTCCCCCCGCTCAAACTAGAAATGCCCTCCGAACATTCCGACTGGCTATACGGCTACGGCTCCGTCAATCAGGAAGAAGGCCAGACACGCGCTTTCGAAGAATTCTCCTACTGGAGCGGCGAAGGCTATCAAGGCGACACGAACTGGCCG
>DTSJ01000159.1 GCA_012965445.1 Candidatus Hydrogenedentota bacterium | reverse complement strand
GTGTATACGCAGGACCGGTTTACAGAGATTCAGGTGGTGTTTTATCGGGGGGCACGGATGCTGGGGGGGCGTTCTTTTTCTTTCAAGAAGCGGGAGATGCCTTTGATCGAATTGATGAGTTCTTTCTTGCTTCAGTTTTATTCGGAGGCTCCTGTGATTCCGGCGGAGGTCTTGGTGCCGAGTGAGATTGATGAAGCGGATGTGTTGGCGGAGATTTTGACGGAGCAGCGCGGGACGAAGGTGAAGCTGCATACGCCGGTACGTGGTGAGAAGAAGGCGATGGTGGAACTGGCGAACCGAAATGCGAAGCGGAGTTTTGATGAGAAGCAGTTGGCGGAACAGGCTCAGGCGGATGTGCTGGAGCAGGTGCAGGCGACGTTGAAGTTGTCGGTGCTGCCGAACCGGATCGAGTGTTTTGATATTTCGACTTTTCAGGGGGACAAGACGGTGGCTTCGATGGTAGTGTTTGAGGGGGGCGTAGCGAACAAGCAGCGGTATCGGCGGTACAGCATGAAGTGGGTGGACGGGCAGGATGATTTCGCTTCGATGCGGGAGGTGTTGATGCGGAGGTATAAACGTGCGATCGAGGAGAATGATTTGCCGGATTTGGTTCTGGTGGATGGAGGGAAGGGTCAGCTTGGGGTGACGACAGCGGTGTTGAAGGATCTGGGGATTGAGGATCTGCATGCGGCTGGAATTGCGAAGTCACGAAGTCAGGAATCCGGGGTTGCTTCGCCGGAAAGGTTCTTTGTGCCGGGCCGATCAAACGCGATTGTGCCGCCGCAGAACTCTTCGGTGGTGCATTTGCTCGCGAGAATTCGGGATGAGGCTCATCGATTTGCGATCACTTATCAGCGGAAGAAGCGTAAAAAAGGGACTTTGCGCACTGGATTGACGGATATTCAGGGTGTTGGGCCCGCGCTGGCAAAGAAACTCTTGAAACAGTTCGGCTCAATTGCGAGAATAAAGGATGTGTCTGTGGAAGAGTTGTCGGAGGTACCGGGTATTTCGGCATCGCTCGCGGGCGCAATTCGCAGGCACTTTACACCGAAGTAATCAAAGGTTCAGGAGGAATTGATAATGGCTGTTGTCGGAATCGTAGCAATGGTAGGGTTTGCCGTCGGGCTGATCGTGTGGTATGAGATTAAGGCTCGAGCGGAGGAGAGTGAAGCTGGGAGTGTGACGACGATATCGTTGGACTCGGCTGCTGATGATACTTCGGATGGGCTTGAGCTTGACCGGGGATCTGATAGGGAAGATGAGGATGATACTTCCTGGGGCGAGGCTCTTTCGGATGCTTCGGACAAATTGGCGACGCTGGACGACGGGACGAAGTCGAACGTGAAGGCGTTCCCACGCAAAGCAAAAGTCAAGACCAAGCCTAAAGCGGTTGCTGCAAAGAAAAAGACTGCGAAGAAGAAAGCAGCTGAAAAGAAGGCTCCTGCCAAAAAGAAAGCCGCGAAAAAGAAGTCGGCTGCGAAAAAACCTGCCGCGAAGAAGAAGAGTACAACTAAAAAGGCGGCTAAGAAGAAAGCTGTTGCGAAGAAGAAGCCTGCTGCAAAGAAAAAGCCAGCCGCGAAGAAGAAAGCTAAAAAGAACTAATAGAAGACTGAGTCTATGAGTTGGATCGTTACTATTCTTGCAGTGTTGGGATGGGTTGTATTTGGTCTGGTGATCATCGTTGCGCTACTTCTTGATCTGGTCGGACTGTTCGGGAACTGGCTCATCCTGTGTGCGGTTGCAGCGGCATGGGCGATCAGTGGGTTTGATTATTTCGGGGGATATACGATTCCGATACTGGTGGGTCTGGCCATATTGGGAGAGATTCTGGAGACGGCGGCTGCGGGGATGGGTGCGGCGAAATTTGGCGGAGGCAAGGGCGCCGTAGTTGCAGCGGTGATCGGTTGTGTTCTGGGCGCGGTGATCGCAACGCCTCTAATTCCGATTCCGCTGATAGGGACTTTGATCGGGGCTTGCGGGGGGGCGTTTGTAGGGGCTACGGCATACGAATTGACCCGTAAGGAGCATGGTCTGGAGGGTTCTGCGCGGGTTGGCGTGGGCGCGGCATTGGGCAAGGTGGGTGGATTGTTCGCTAAAACAGTGGTCGGATTCGTTATGCTGGGCGTGGTGGCCTGGAATTTTTGACTTTTTTTCGTACACCCTGTATACTATTGAGCGTTACTAGACACAAATAGGGTTCTCTGCCCGCAAAAAAATTGAATCGCCCGCCAGGAGTCTTTATGACCTCAGAAACTGAATCTCAGTCGCCTTCGAAGGACTCCGTACTTATCCAATCCCTGTATGTCCAGCCGGACATTCGGCGCGGGCGAATCACGGTGTATGTCGACACTACTTCCCCTTGCAAGATTCAACTTTCCATACCCGAATTGGGTGTATCGTGCGATGCGAATCCTGGAAAAAACACGATGCCGATGGACGGCTTTGATTCGTGGACACCTGAGCAGCCCAAGACCTACGAATTGTCGTGCAGTGCTGAGTCGGGGGACGGCTGCTCGGAGAGTTGTTCGCTGACGTTCGGTATGCGCGAGTTCTCGGTTAAGGAGGACCGCTTTTTCTTTAATAGTCGGCCTTTGTATGTGAAGGGCATGGACTGCACGGGGATTCGTGGTCATGCACCGCTTGGCGACGCGCAGCGGGAAGAGATTTCGACCTGTTTTCAATCACTGAAGGATGCGGGGTTCAACTTGATTCGCGTATCAGTGTCCGATCTGACTTCGGACTTGCTGACGCTTGCGGACGCGATCGGTTTGCTGGTTGAGGTCGAGTTTCGAAGCGGGGCTGAGTTAGATGGAATCGCAATGTTTCGCAATCATCCCAGCACGGTGTGCTGGAATCTGCTGGCGGTGGAGAAGCCGGATGTAGCGACTGTTCAGGAAACCGATCCGAGTCGCGTGTGTCTGTATAGTGATTCTCGGACAGGAGATGCGCGGTGTGTGCGACCGTATCGGGATGATGATCCTCGCATTGACGTGCTTTCGATAGCGCATAGGGCACCTGCGAACCGTCGGTCACAATCTTATTGCCAACATACAGGCGATGCTTCGACGTTGTCGTATGTGACGCATCTGGAGGTCGGTGGACTGGCGCTGGACGAAGCTGGTTCTGGAGCACTTGATCGTGATTTATTGGATCGCGAATTGAACAAGATTATCCCTGATGGTGTCAAACTTCCGGGGCGCGTACAGGCTATAGGTGTGTCGAATCTGCAATGTCTTGTTGACAGTATTCGCACGAACGGGAGTATCGCGGGGTATTGCGTGAGCGTACGCGATGCGGCGGCACGGCGGGATGCAGATGTATCCGAGGCTGTTCGCGAAATTACCCCTCTGACCGCGCTTAAACTGAATCAGGCTCCGACCCGGCCATTGATTACGATAGGACGAAACAATCTTGTGCCGCGCGAGGAGATGCCTGTAAAAGTACACTTTCTGAACGAGGACAAGCTGGAAGGCCGGGCTGATCTTTCGCTGCAGGTGGTAGGGCCTACGAACCAGGTGTTGTGGAAAAAGAAACGCGGTGTGCGCCTTCCGAAATCAGGCAGGCTGCTTTGGGAAGGTGCGATTGCAGCGTCCGGCTCGACGGGTAAACACCGCTTTATCGTTCGTATCATGCAGAACATGCGGTGCATCAGCGAGGCGTCGGTGGACTTTTTCGTTTACCCGCCCGTCGACAAATGGGACAGAACGGTGAATCTGCTTGACCCAGAAAAACGGTGGGGTGATGTCTGCACGTCGCTTGTTTCGTCCCTGGAGTTCAAGTCTCCGATGCATATCATTCCGCCGATCAATAACTCGATTCGGGCGTATCCGGACAACGATCTTGCGCAGATATTGGGT
>DTSJ01000158.1 GCA_012965445.1 Candidatus Hydrogenedentota bacterium | reverse complement strand
ACTTGATAATCAGCGGCACCTTCACCAGCGGATCGTACATGTGGTTCCCTTTGAGCTTGTGAATCGAATCTACGACGGCAACTACGCGATCAGAATTTTTGATTTGCGGGAAGCGGTTTTGGCCTGGCAGTTGAATGAGACTGACCGGGCGGTGTATGTGGATACTTCTGTGCCGCTTGCAGGAGGGGACAATATACCGACGGATTTGGAGCGAACGGAACGGGAACAGCTTGAGTACTTTGACGAAAAAGTCAAAGCCGTCTTGAAGAAATAGCAGCTATTTCGTTTCAGTTTATTGCAGGCCTTCGAGTCCGACTTTTTCGAGGAGCTTGCTGTCCTCATCTTCGCCTGGGTTGGGCGTTGTGAGTAGTTTGTCTCCGGTGAACATTGAGTTGGCGCCTGCCATGAAACACAAGGCCTGAGTTTCATGAGAAAGACCGATACGACCTGCAGCGAAGCGCACCATGCTTTGGGGCATCGCGATGCGGGCGGTGGCGATCATGCGGACCATCTCGAAACTGTCGACGGGGGGGAGATCTGCCATGGGAGTACCGGGAACGCGGATGAGCACGTTGATAGGGACGCTTTCGGGATGCGGATCGTGGGACGCGAGTATGACGAGCATGCTCATGCGGTCGTCGATGGTTTCGCCCATGCCGATGATGCCGCCGGTACAGAGGGTTACGCCTGCTGCGCGAACGTGCTGCAAGGTGTCGAGTCGTTCCTGGTAGGTGCGTGTTGTGACGACTTGGTCGTAGAATTCAGGACTTGAGTCAAGGTTGTGGTTGTAGGCGGTGAGTCCTGCTTCGCCCAACTGATCGGCCTGTGATTCGGTGAGCATGCCGAGGGTGCAGCAGGCTTCCATTCCGAGTTCACGCACACCACGCACCATCGTGAGTACCTGATCGAACTGTTCGTTCTGCGGAGCATCGCGCCAGGAGGCACCCATGCAGAAGCGGGTTGAACCGTTGTCGCGTGCTTCGCGTGCTGATTTGAGCACTGCATCGACATCCATGAGTCCGTGGTCGTCGACTTCGGCTTCGTGGTGGGCACTTTGTGGGCAGTAGCCGCAGTTTTCTGGGCAGTTTCCTGTCTTAATGCTCAGGAGGGTGCACATTTGAATCCGGGTGGGGTCGTGATGGATGCGGTGAATGCGCTGGGCTTCGAAGAGGAGCTCGTTGAGGGGTTGATTGTGTATCGCGCGCAATTCATCTATCGTCCAGTCGTGACGCAGATCGGTAACTTCATTGGTGGTGACTGCCATTCGTGTAGCTCCAGAGTTGGTTCGCGGATTGACTCGCTGCTTCTATTTCTTTCTGCCGAGTTTCCGGTTGATAATCGAGATGTCTCCGTAATAGGTCAAGGGATGCGGCGTGGAGAGCCCGGCGAAGGGAAATTTCAAACCGGTGACACGCATGAAATTCATGGAGAAAGTCAGAGAGGCCTTTGTATCATCTTCGCCGAATTCTGTTTTGGCTTTCCATTCATCGAGGACTTTTTTGGCGGCATTGTATTGTTCTTCTGTGATTTTGACTATGCCGACGGTGGTTTTACCGTCTGTGTTTCCCTTCCTTGCCATGTTGGCGGCTTTAACGGATACGACACCCGTTTTTCCGACGCGACTGGTGTAGGTAATACCATACGCGGCTTCGAGGGTATCGCCTTTTCCGACGGCGGCGAAGGCTATGCCGCTGGTTTTATCGCCTTTCTCGTCGAAGGAAACGTATGTGACCCAGTGGTCTTTTGCGGTACCGCCGGAAGAATCCATCTCGTAGGTGGTGATATTGTTTTCGTGGTGGGCAGCATTCGCGATGCCTGTGATGCACAGTGCGAGCGCCAGGGTCGTCAATTTCGCAAGTTGTTTCATCGGCTTTGTCCTTCGTTTTCGGGATGTCCAGAATCAGGGAACCAGCATACCATACGGGAGGGTGTTGTGCGAAGCGTTGGCTGTGCCTGCGAAGATCCTTCTTTACATGGTGCGCCATTGCTGGCTCGTTGGATTGAGTCGGAGGCACGAAAGGAGATGTTCTGAACGGTTGGGATCGTTAGTCGTAAGTCATTTTTACATAAAGGGTTAGGAGTATTTCAAAGCGAGCGATCAATTATTCGGGTGAATGGAGGAGCGGGAAAAACTGCCCGTCGAGGGGGTCGCCCTTTGGAATGACGGGAACACCTTCGAGGAGGGGTTCGTCAGTGTCGGAGACTACACCGTCGAGAATGACATTGATGACCATGGCACGACGAGAATGTTCGGACCGGTTTTCGTATGAACCGTGCACGGTCATGGGGTGGTGGAATGAGGCTTCGCCGCGTTTGAGGGGGGCGAGCGTTGGGATGAATGCTGCTTTATCTTCCTCGCTGAGTACTTCCTGGATGGCGTCCATATCGCCCGCGAGTCCGGTGGCGGGCAGCAGGCCGCGTTTGTGGCTTCCCGGAATGTACTGGAGGCAGCCATTGTCGCGATCCGAATCGTCGAGTCCGATCCAGCAGGAGAGATGGTTCATGGGTCGGGTGCGGGTCCAGTAGGAGTAATCCTGGTGCCATGCGACAATGCCGCCCTGCTTTGGGGGTTTGCAGAACAGCTGATCGTGCCAGAACCGGACGGGGCCATTGAGGAGCTGGGACGCTGGAATGGTGAATGCCGGGTTCCAGAGTGCATCGTGGAATCCGGGTGCGGCGCGCCATGCGCCGAGCGCGTGAAACAGAACGGTATTGGGGTCGTTGGATTCGTTGGAGTTGAATTCGTGAAAGAGGTAGTTGTTGGGGTGGTACATGTCGGTGAGATCTTCGAGCTGCTCGCAGAGCGCGTCGCATTGCGCGTCGGAGAGTATCCGAATTCCGCTGACATATCCTTGTTCTTCGTAGCGGGCGAGCTGTTCGGGATTGAGACGGAAGGAATCCTTGTCGATCTGATCGCACTGTTCCTCGAAGAGATGACTGACCATGCCGTGCTGTGATGATAAATCCACTGTAGATTCCGGGTAAGATGCTTACGAATTCTGAGATCTGCACGTTAGCAAATATGGGGATATTTTACAAGGGTAAGTGATTGTGGATGATCGGGAGCCGTGATATGATGGGGTGGGTGTAACTAGCCGCGCCCAGCAGGCGCAATTCGATTGTTGACCAGTAATTCAATCGATGAAAATGAACTCGTTGCTCATCAGCAGGACTTGTGCGTACTGCGCCCAGGGGGCGAGGGGTTCTGGTGCGCGTGGTGGAGGTCCCTGAAAGTCGAAACGGGTAAGCCAATCCTGTTTTGGGTATTGAGTTGCGTCTTCTCCGGAGAGGTACAGGCGCGGATGCCAGCGGAACTTGTCTTCGGCTTCCTCGCCGTTGCTTTCGACGACTAGGTCGACGGTGTCGCCTTTACGGATGGGGTGGCCCTGGAATTCAGTCATGATGAAGTCGTCCTGGACTTCGCCGGACCAGATGATGCCTTCACGGCTGGAGATGATATAGGCCTTGATCCCGTTTCCGACTGAGGAGAAATGGTGGAGTTCGCCGATGAAGGAGATTGTTGAATTGACAGGGGAAACCCATCGTCGGATGACGGCGTGTTCAGAGGCGCCGGGTTGTCCGCCGTGTTTGATGAGTTGCGCCCAGCCGAGTTTTCCTTCCGGCCAGTTCGCGTCGCCGGGAGAGCCGGCGGGAACCGGACGTGGCATCGTGATCTTAATCGCCAGCG
Organism: Candidatus Hydrogenedentota bacterium; assembly: GCA_012965445.1. The sequence continues at coordinate 183 of DTSJ01000158.1, read as the reverse complement.
CAACATCAAACGGTATCACCGCGACCTCATTGTCGGAGACCTTATATAGCGGAGCGATGGCACGGGGGCTCAGGGCGCCGGTATCGAGAACCCGCTTATACGTCTCCTCGTCATCAAAAATACTAAGGTCAAAAGCTGTTTCATGAGAATGAGGTCGAATATCTTTGACGTTGGCTCAGTATG
>DTSJ01000157.1 GCA_012965445.1 Candidatus Hydrogenedentota bacterium | reverse complement strand
ACGACTGCGATGATGATGGCGACCATTCCGAGATTGCCTGCACCCTGGAGCGCGCTTTCAAGCTGGCCGCCTATCCACGCGGACAAGCCGGAGACGGCGAAACCTTTTGCGAGCGCGAGTCCGCCACCAAAAAGCAGCAGGATTCCCCAGGGGACCTTCCTGGCGTCGTCCCAGACGAGAAGCCTTCCCCCGGTCTTTTTTGCTGCGGGAATGGCGAAGAGGAGCAAGGCCATGCCGATTGACACGGTGCCGTCGTCGATAAGGCCTGCGACGCCGGAATCCTCTAAGAGGGTGGACCAGCCGGGAATTGCGAAAGCGTCGGGGTCCTTGGGTCGACCGAGGACAATCGTTTTACGGGTCATCCAGAGTAAGGCGACCCCCGCAAAGACGCAGGCGACGCGTTTCTCCTCGGTTGAAAATTTACCGAGGGATTTGAGTTCGTTCCGGATGTAGTCTTTTCCGCTGAACGGGCTTTTCCGCGGCAGGGGGTAGATTACGTAGGTCACGAGGAACCAGGAGGCGAACATGAAAATGACGCTAAAGGGAAGAGTGAAAATCATCCACTGGGCGAAGGAAATCTGGGGCGCCTCTGGGAAGATTGCTTCGTACTGCTGGAGGAGGACTCCGTTGGGCGGTGTGCCGATGAGCGTGGCGATACCGCCTACCGCGGCACCGTAGGCGAGGCCTAGCATGAGCGCTATGGGGAAGTTTCCGGCACGGGAATCGACCTCTTCGCCCGATTCAGTGCGCTCGCGGTTGAGATCTTCGTACAGCACGATGAGGGACAGGGCCATCGGCAGCATCATCATTGTAGTCGCGGTGTTGGACAGCCACATGGAGAGAAAGGCGGTCGCCATCATGAAACCGAGGACGAGGCGATGGGGCTGAGAGCCGACCCTGAGCAGGATGTGGAGCGCTATCCTTTTGTGCAGTCCCCATTTCTCGACAGCGATGGCGATGAGGAATCCTCCGAGAAAGAGGAGGATGAGCCAGCTCATGTATTCTTTTGCGACGCCCGTGATGAGGATATCGATGCCGGACGGGTCTGCGATGTTGTTTAGTGCCGAATCCAGATTCGTGTCGGCTTTTGCGCGTACGGCACTGGTGATGCTGCGGGAATCTCCGCGCATGATGCCGAGGGCGGGAAATAAAACGATGGGCAACAGCGCGGTGGCGGGGATTGGAATGGCCTCAGTGATCCACCATGTGGCCATGAGTACTGCGACGGCTGCCATTGCGGTGACTGAGGGGCGATCGGGATCCAGATCTGCGAACACCAAAATGAGGAGAGACAGTATCGGCCCGAGCCAGAGTCCTACTCGATTGCGAACCGATACTTGTTGAACACTCAAATCCGGCCTCCCGACGATGTCATCTCGAAACGAATCTGCTGTTTACTGTGTGCATGTTTCAAGGCACCCAACAACCGGAGTATAGTTTTCCATAGAATCGTATTGCAAGGCGGGCGAAATTCCCGTGCGGCGGAACGAATTTCAGGGTGCTGAGACCCGTTGACGCGCCGTCAAACGTCTGCTACACTTCGAAGGTTGTACAAACCAGGGTCGAAAAAAATTCGAAGCATAATCAAAGTCCAATAGGGAGAGAATCATGGCAATTACGACTAAGAACCTGCCCAAAGAGCGCAAAGATGAAGGTGTGTGGAGCCACATGTTTTCGACCCATTCTTTCGAGCCTGTTCTCGAACGGGCTGAAGGCATTTATCTTTTCGATGAGGATGGCAACCGATATATAGATGCTTCCGGCGGCCCTATTGCGATAAATCTGGGACACGGTGATCCCCGAGTTGCTGAGGCCGTGTCGGAACAAATGAAGAAGTTTTCCTATTGCCATCCCACACTTTCCAATCGTCCGCGCGCGGAACTTTGTGAGAAGATCGCGAAGGTACTGCCGCCGTCTCTAAACACGATATATCTTGTATCCGGCGGCTCCGAGGCGGTGGAGACGGCGATGAAAGCGGCCCGACAGTATCACGTACTCACGGGGAACCCCGGCAAGCACAAGATCGTTACGAACCACGACAGCTATCACGGCATGACACTGGCGACGATGGCGGCATCCGGTAACCCTTCCTCCCAGCGCCACTTCGAGCCGATGCTTCAAGACTGGCCCAAAGTGCAGCAGTACAGTCCCACCAACAAACCGGATGGGATGAGCGATATCGACTGGGCATACAAGTGTGCAGAAGATCTTGAGAAAACGATTCACTACGCGGGTCACGGTAGCGTCGCGGCGTATCTGGCTACGCCGGTCGGATGCGGTTCTGACTACGGCGTGATGGCCCCGGCGGAATACTGGAGGGCGGTCCGGGAGATCTGTGATCGCCATGAAGTGCTGCTGATCGATGACGAGGTTGTGGCTGGATTCGGACGGACGGGCAAATGGTTCGCGATCGAACACTTTGGTATTGAGCCAGATATTATTACGATGGGCAAAGGCATGTCCAGCCTCTATGCGCCGCTGGGCGGAGTTGCAGTGAGTGACAAGATTAACGAGCCTTTTGCGCAGGGGGCGGGATTCGTCCATGGTTTCACTTGTGCTGGTCATCCTGTTGCCGCGGCAGTTGGTTCGAAGGTGATGGATATCATTGAGGATGACAGACTCATCGAGAACAGCGCTGAAACAGGGCAATATCTTCAGGAGAAGTGCAACGAACTGCTTGAGCATCCAACGTTGGTGGATGTTCGCGGCGAGGGCCTGCTTCGGGTCGGGGAACTCGTGAAAAACAAGGAGACGATGGAGTTCTTCGACAGAAGCGATCACGCGGAGTCCCGGTTCCAGTCGATGGCGTTGAGCAACGGTCTAGCGTTCTACGGGACGCTTTACGGGTCGCGGCGCATTCCGTCGATGCGGCGGGGTCTGCCCATGTTTCTCGTGCCGCCCTTGTGTATCACGCGGGAACAGGTGGACGATTTGGTTGAACGACTTGACCAAACTCTTTCGGAATGGGAGGAGAGCCTGGGAGTGAGCTGACTTTCAGGATCAAACTGCTGTGCCTGCTAGTCGTGGTTTATGCGCTGTGTCTTGAGATGGACCTCCTGCTGAAGCTGGAGGATCTTGCGTAGTGGATCGTCGAGGCTGATTCCGGCGTTTTCGAGGTACGCATCGATGAACAACGTCTCGCCGTGGGCGCGCAGCATACTGATCTCATCTGAGAAACGGTATATGCGCGCGATATTGCGGACGCGTTCTTTTCGGGTCAGTGGTCGATTACGCGTCCAGAGATCCGCGATGTCTATCAGTCCCAACCGCCCGTCATCCATGACGATCACGTTCCCGAGATGAAACGACCGGAAATAGATGCCTTTGGCGTGTAGTCCGGCGACGAATTCCGCGAAACGCAGAATGACCTCCTCTGACAGACCGTCGTTTTCTTTCCCGAGCGAGCGGAGGGTGCTTCCGGCGAGGGGTTGATAGCGAACACAGTGAAGTTTCCGGTGGGAGATCAGCGCGGTGTCAATCATTTCTACCGTCGGGACGTTACAGGCGTGAAGTTTTTGTGCGTTTCGAGCGAAACGTTTCGCGTAGGGATACAGGGTGGCAGATGAGAATAGCGATCTGGGCGTGAAGAGTTTCAGAATTGAGCCGTCGGGCAGTTCGAATACCTTTGGGCCGATTTTGTCCTCCTGCAGAACCTCCGCGCCGTGAATCATGGCTTCGTATTCTTCCTGAGACATTCGTTTCAAATCGGTTCACATGCGCTTTCTGGGTTGAACTGTGGCTGGTTCAGCTTTGCCTTGGGCTTCTGGTCACATTTTACGTATGGGCCAGATCCGATTCAAACGTGTAGAAACTGCGCACCTGATAATTGGGTGTAACCAATCGTTGGATTCCGGCGTAGGATAGCTGAACGGAGACTGACCCATCCGCACCACGTATTCCAGCA
>DTSJ01000156.1 GCA_012965445.1 Candidatus Hydrogenedentota bacterium | reverse complement strand
ACGTTGGCCTCAATGTAGAAAAGCATAACGACCTTTTCGCGAATAAGGTCGCCAACCAAACCGTCATAATTGATGTCAAAATCCTTGCGATTGATCGAAAATTCGGATTCGGCAATGACCTTCTTGTCATCGAGTTCGACCTCTGCAGAGAACGTAAGATTCTTCGTTATTCCGTGCAGCGTAAGATTCCCGGATACATCATATCCGTCGCTCGTCTCTGCAATCGACGTAGAAACGAATTTCGCATCCGGATACTTCTCGACATCGAACATTTTGTCGCTCTTCAGTGTATCCGTCAAATCCTTGTCGTCACTGTACGTCGAGTTCATATCGAAATCGATTATGATTGTCGCTCGCGCGAAATCCCCGTCAGGGACCGTTACAGTACCAACATATCCTGACCACCCACCAGAATGTGTGCCGGTCGGCTTTGAGCCTGTAAACGTGATCGAAGATTCGTCGTTGTCCATCGTGTATACCGTACCTTCAGCGACGACGGCGACCGATTCTTCACCATCTTTCGTCGCGACAGTATTGACCTCTAAAGCATCCTTGACGACAGCAACTTCCTTGTCATCGGCGGGATCTGAACACGCATTCAGAAACAAGGCGGTGGTGAGCACCGTGACGATGCTTGCGATTGTACGTCTATACAACTTCATTTTATCAATCTCCTGATCAGAGGTGTAAGGCTGGGCTACGCTTTCGCTTCAGCGTTTTCCGCTTCTTCAATAAGCTTTCTCGCAGCATCCAGCTCTTCTTTGCGCAGACGCTCCATCGTTTCCTTTGGCTCAGGCCCTTCAACTTCGTCGAATCGGTGCGGATCAGGGGTTTCGAAGTTAAACGCAAGCAGTTCCGGATCAATTTCAACCGTACCACCGCCACGAATAGCTTCGTTTCCTTTGTGTCCACAAATGGCGGATATCAAACCTGTTATCTGGTTCGCTTTCGGCATACCATTTGTTTTCACATCATTGGCAAATCCAGCCCATTGATTGTGGTTCGCCATCCAGACATCGTACTTTGTGCTCTTGTTCTCGTCTGTATATACAGAAATCGGAATACCAGCGTTTCCTGCTGCGCCCGGAATGTAGGAATTCGAGGTTTTTGCTGCGACTTGTTTTCCGGCTGCTCTCGCCGCTTTCGCTGCCAGGAATTCTTGATACCAAGGTTCGGCATAAAACTGGAGGCTCTGCTCACCCACTAATCCGAACGCGCCCCGCTCACCCTGAATCAACTCGCCGTAGTGGCTCTTCGCATTCGTACAGATTGATGAGTAGGTCATACGCACTTTGTATGGGCGATTGATGCGCGTCGTTTTCTGATCCCGGCTTCGGCGATCAATCGTTCGGAAACCTCGATCACCCGGTTTCACACTCCATTCATATATCAGCACAGTATGATCTTCCGCGTCACGATCATCGCGCCAGTATTCGATGTCACCAAAACCAGATACTTTCGTAGGAATTGAGCCGAGGAACCAGGACGCGACATCCAGCTGATGCGTACCCAGTTCCGTCATCAATCCGGCAGACATGTCGTTGTACAGGCGCCAGTTAATATGCTTGTTCATATCCGGGATAAGCTTCATGTCCTGGGCGGTAGGCACATGGTTCTTCGGCAATTGACGACGCCAGGACTCGTTGCGGTGCCACTGTGCTGTAATATGCGTGATGCGACCGAGCATGTTCTTGTCATTCGCGAGCCATATTGCTTTGTTATAGTAAGGGTTGTAGTGGCGCTGATGACCGATCTGCACGAATTTGCCTGTCTCGTTGCATTTCTCTACGATATTTCGACTCTCCTCGATAGTCATCGTCATAGTCTTTTCGCAAAAAACATACAGACCCGCATCGAGACAATCCATTACGATCTGATAGTGCGTGTACAGAGGCGTTGCGATCAGGACCGCATCAAGCTCTTCCTTGTCGACCATTTCTTTGTAGTCCACGTAAACGGATAGATCCGTGTCGTCGATCAAATTCGCGCCAATTTCGCGATTATAACTCCAGATATCGCAGGTGGCTACGATTTTGATCTGGTCCTTGTTAACAGTCAGCCCCTGACCGATGTGAGCAATCTGACCCTGCTTACCAGTTCCGATAATTCCCAGACGGATTTTCTCGTTCGCCGCAAATGAACCTGCATTGAACCCAGCCGTCGTTATGATACCGACAGCGGCACCGGTCGTCTTGATAAAATTTCTTCTCGTGACATCGCTTGACATGTGTTCGTTCCTTATAAACGGTCCATTAACTTAGTTGGTTCCGATATGTATTGGAGTAAGCTGATTATCATCGGTATTCTCGACCACAATCGCCCGCACCTCTGGATGTAGTGTGCAGTAAACGCGAGCACCTTGTGTCCCCATGACATAAAACGCGGTGCTTAGAGCATCGGTCAGCATTCCCGAAGGCGCTATTACCGTCGTACTCATCATGGTATGCACTGCTTCGCCCGTTCGAGGGTCGAAAATCCCGCACGGCTTACCAGTCTGACCAGCAAGGTGATGATAGCACGCCGACGTAGACAATGCTTGATCACGCAAACGCACAATATCCAGATTTTCCTCTGCATTATACGGGTTATTTATCCCAACTTTCCAGAAATCGCTTCCGGGAGGCGCTCCAATAGCCACCATAGAGCTGTCGCCCCCACTGAGCAGCCCCGATTCCACGCCAAAACGCTCTAAAACCTCGACTGCTTTGTCCAGCGCCAAACCTTTTCCGATCCCCCCGAAACTTACGCGCATGCCCTGCTGTTTGAAGAAAACCGTTCGCGTTTCCATGTCGAGTATGACCTTATCCATCCCAACAAGCCTTAGAACCTCGGAAACTTCTTCAGGTGCGGGCTCTTTTCCAAGGTCCAACGCCTCGCGCCGTAGATCGATTAACGGCCCTACCGTAACATCGAACGCCCGGCCGGTCTCCCTGTGCGTAGTCGCTGAAAATCGAAACAACTCGAAAAGATCGGATCGCACTTCGACCGGGTGCTCCGCTCCAAACTTGTTCACCTGAGAGGTGTCACTCGCGGCAATCCAGCTGCTGATTTGATGCTCTAACGCATCGATCACGTCAAAGGCTTCCTGCGCAATCGGAGCCAAATCGTCTCTTCCGACATCCCCTTCTCGCAAATACAGCATAAAGGTGAATTCCGTGCCCATCGCGCGATGCACGAAACGATGCACGTCACTGCTGTCGACCTCATCTGGGAAATTGAACGTCGAATCTGGAGACGCCTCAGCCAGTGAATCAGTCAGGATCACCCCAGTAATACCAATCGCAAAAAGGTAAACGATAAAAAATCGACAATGCAGATTCATATCCACAGAGTTTCCTTCATTCGAACAGATCCAGCTCGGACCATTCGATTCGGATCAGACCGACAGGCACTCCATAGTCCCATGACCATTTAACGAGCCCGTCACCCAAATAATAACACAAATCGAATTCTTCCGATTCCGGGTCTCAGAATACAGCATAACCTGAGAAACGCCTCCCCCTCCTCCATCTAACCACCAACTCCCAGGGTCCCGTTTCCTGTTTCGAGAGTCCCACGAGCGAATGCGTTATGCTGTAAATGCTCTCACACCGCATCCAAATGCCAAGCGATGAATTGCAATATTCCGCCTCTATTTGCTACCCTACCCTTCCTCAATTGGGGGCGATTAGCTCAGGTGGTTAGAGTACTTGCTTGACATGCAAGGAGTCACTGGTTCGAGTCCAGTATCGCCCACCATTTTCTTTTCTCGGTTGAAAGAGCGCACGATGTTACGAGTCGAATCCCTGTGCCTCGCAAATAATCATCCGCACCGGTATCATTGAAGTATCGCGATAGAGCCAGAATTACGATATACCACGGCTGCAAAACAAAATTCATAAACACTCCGAGAGTCCAAACACACA
>DTSJ01000155.1 GCA_012965445.1 Candidatus Hydrogenedentota bacterium | reverse complement strand
CGTGTGGAACGGCTTCGGCTGCGGTGCGTTCCCAGAGGATTTTTCCGGTGTTTCGATCCAGACAGACGAGATTGAACTTATAGGGTGTCGTTGGTTTCGGTTCTGCCTCGCCGCGTTTGCGACGTCCGGTGGGTTTTGGAGGGAGTACGCCCGCGAGGACGGATGTGGTCACGAAAATCTTGTCGCCCCAAATGACTGGCGTGGAGCTTGCAGAGCCGGGGACGGGTACTTTCCATTTTATGTTTTTCGTCTCGCTCCACGTAAGGGGAGGGTTTCCGTTGGCCAATCCGTTTGAGGTGGGGCCTCGCCATTCGGGCCAGTTCTCTGCGGAAGCAAATCCTGATATGAGCAATCCAACGATGACAAGTCTCAGTGTGTATCGATACATTTCTATGCCGCTCCATGTACTACTGTTTTAGGATACATATTCAACCGGGCTCAGTTCTATTGTATTCCGGTGAATTGTTCTGAGAGTTCCCAGAGTTTTGAGGCGACTTCCTGGTCTTTGGCTTTTGAGGAGCATTTTGATTCGGCGCATTTGTCGAAATATTTCCCGGTGACTGATTCGAGTTCGGGTGCGGTTGCGAGGTGGAGGCTGGTGGCTGCGCCTTTTTCGGAATTGAGCATGAAGAGTCCGGCGAATTTCACGATGGGTCTGACGATGATGGGAAGGTCTCGCATGATGCGTGTGTTGACGACGCCGGGATGAAGGCAGTTCGCGGTGACTCCCGTGCCTTCGAGCCTGCGCGCGAGTTCGAAGGTGAACAGGACGTTTGCCAGTTTGGAATTATTGTATGCGCCCATAATACTGTATTTTTCGTCGCTTTGGAGGTCATCGAAATTGATGATGCCGCTGGTGTGAACAATGGACGCGACCGTGACGACGCGAGAGGGTGCGCATTCTTTGAGGCGATCCAGGAGGAGGTGGGTGAGGAGGAAGTGGCCGAGGTGGTTGACGCCAAATTGTGCCTCGTATCCCTCGGCTGTTTCCTGGCGCTTGCTGGGGACGACGGCCGCGTTGTTGACGAGTACGTCGAGACGGTCGTAGGTTTTGAGGAAAGTATCCGCGAACGACCGGATGGATTCCTGAGACGCGAGATCGAGTTTTAGGAGGTCTACTTTTTCCGAGCCGCTGTCTTTTTTAATTTTCGCCTGGACGGGTTGGCTGCGTTCGACATCACGGCATGCCATGACGACGTGTGCGCCTTTCTTTGCGAGGCCTAGTGCAGTGGTGATTCCGATTCCTGAGTTCGCGCCTGTAACGATGCAGATTTTTCCGTTCATCCAGTATTTCCCTCTCATCATTTGTTGGAAACTCGATATTGCCGCTCCATAGATATAGTATAATCCTGAGCCGGAATCAAGGAGGGCGTATGGACACGGTTGTTGATTTGCGAAGTGATACTTTGACGAAACCCACGGCTGGGATGCGCGATGCCATGGCGGCGGCCGAGGTTGGGGACGATGTTTTTGGGGAGGACCCGACTGTGAATGCGCTGCAGGATCGGTGTGCTGAGATGTTCGGGAAGGAAGCGGCGTTGTTTGTGCCTTCGGGAACGATGGCGAACCTGCTTGGGCTGATGGCACAGTCGAATCGGGGTGAGACGCTGCTGATTCACGAGACGGGGCATGCGTATCGATTTGAAGCGGGCAACGTGGCGGGACTGGCGGGGCTGATGACGCGAACGCTGCCGGGGGACGTGGGTAAGCTGACACCGGAGACCGTGAAGCCGTATCTTCAGGTCAATGACAATCCTCATTTTTCACGTCCGTCTATTTTGTCGCTGGAAAACACGACGAACATGGGCGGGGGCAACCTGTATACACCTGAGGAGTTTGAGGTGCTATACGGGATGGCGCAGGACGCGGGGGTGAAGCTGCATTGCGACGGGGCGCGAATCATGAACGCGTGCGTGGCTTCGGGGGTGAGTCCTGCTGACTATGGTAGGTATACGGACACGATCACGTGCTGCTTTTCCAAGGGCCTTGGCGCGCCTGTGGGTTCGATACTGACAGGTACGCAGGAGACGATCACTTCGGCGCATCGGTATCGGAAAATGCTGGGCGGGGGGATGCGGCAGGCGGGGGTGCTTGCTGCTGCGGCGATGTATGCGCTGGACAATAATGTTGAACGTCTGGCTGAAGATCATCGAAGAGCGGCGGCATTTCGGGATGCGCTTGAGGGGAAGAAGGGTATTTCATTTCCGATGCCGACACGGACGAATATATTATTTTTTGATGTTGAGGATACGGATGAGTTCATTCGAAAAGCGAGGGAAAATGGAGTTCTGGTGTTGTCGACTTCGCCGGGTCGAATCCGAGCTGTTTTTCATCTTGGGCTCGACGAGAAGGCTGTAGAGAATGCCTCGGGTCAGTTTTAAGCGAAGTGGGTCGAAAACGTGGTGGGGTGGAGAACCCGCCTGTGTCGGTGCTTCAAGAATATGTTATACTGTAAATATGGAAATCGTGCTAGACTATGGACGGATTGTAGATTTTGTTCATTTTATGAACAGGAGATTCTCTGATGCCGACTTATGAATACCATGCGATTCGTGCTGAAGGGGACGACGAAAAGTCGTTTATCGGGGGTGTCGTTGTTGCGCAGTCGCGCAAAGATGCCAAGGATAAATTGCGGGGTCTTGGTTTGAAAGCGACAATGCTGCGTCAGGCTAAGGGTGTAGTGGGTCTTTTGCGCTGGTTCGAAGCAGATATACGTTAGAACAACTAAATTTTCGTGTTGCCCTGATTCCGCCATCAATGCTGGTGTTTTTCTTCCCTTTTTCGTCCAAATAGAGTATTATGCTGTTCTGTCAATAATTTATTATTAGAGCATTTTGGTTTATTTTTCGGACGATCTCGACCATGCTTGTTGGTATTCATCAGCTACATTATCTGCCCTGGCTCCGGTATATGGAGAAAATCGCCCGGTGCGATGTGTTCGTAGTGTTGGACAACATCCAGTTCAACAAAAACGGGTGGCAGAACCGGAACCGGATTAAGACGGCTCAGGGGGAGGTGCTGCTTACCGTACCTGTCGTTGCGAAAGCGGGGCAGCGTCTGGATGAAGTGTTGATTCAGAATACTGAACCCTGGGGGGAAAAGCATTGGCGGACGATCGAGCAAAGTTATCGCAGGGCTCCTTATTTCAGGGACTATGCGGGATTTTTGGAAGAGACCTACGGGTCACGAGCGCGTTCAACGGTATCGATAATATGGACGGCCTGGCTTCGGGGGTGGCGGTGATTGTGTCGGGCATGTATCTGGCGATTGCGCTGGATTCTTTTTATGCCGCGGGTACGCAGACGCGCCTGTCGTGGTTCGGGCTGCTGGACTTATCGGGGCGAACCTTGGTTTTCTGATTTACAACTTCAAGCCGGCGAAAGTGTTTATGGGTGATTCAGGCAGTTTTTTCTCGGATTCATGCTGTCCGCGCTGGGCGTTATGGGCGAGTGGAACACGCAGCCCCTTATAGCTGCAACGATTCCGATTTTGATTCTGGGCGTGCCTATTTTTGACTTTGCGTATATCATCATCGTGCGGCAGATTCGGGGAGAGACGAAGACACTTCGGAAAATGATTGAGCACTGCGCGCCCGATCACTTGTCGCACCGATTGGTCTGGTTTGGATTCTCACAGCGGAAATCGGTATTCTTCATTTATATCATGTGCTTCGTGCTCGGTATTTCCGGGCTGCTGCTTCGTAATAGTGAAAGCACTCTGGACAGCGTCGCGGGTCTCCTGCAGGGAGGTTCGGTCGCGGTGCTGATTGTGCTACTGATGATCACTGCGGAAGGTCGGCACGGTCGCGGATATGTGGTTACGGAAGACACGGTCAATTTGGATCTGAACGAAGCGATTGAAGAAAAGGAACGCGTCAGGCGGACGGCGTAGTGCGCGAGTTCGAAAAGGG
>DTSJ01000154.1:35170-35516 GCA_012965445.1 Candidatus Hydrogenedentota bacterium | reverse complement strand
ATACAGACGCGCGGCCGGTGATCATTCATGCACAGATGGCGCAGGAAGACCAATTGGATCGAATGCAAGAGGTGGGTATCATCCCGTCGTTCTTTTCGCTGCACACCTACTATTGGGGAGATCATCACAGTTCTATTTTTATGGGTCCTGAACGCGCAAGCCGTATGAGTCCCGCGCGGTCTGCGTTACAACGCAATATCCCGTTTACGGTGCATTGCGATAAGCCAGTGGTACCCATGGAACCACTAAAGCTCATCTGGGCGACCGTGAATCGAATAACTACCGGTGGTGTCATTATCGGAGAGGAACAGCGGGTGAGCGTTATGGATGCCATCCGGGAAACGAC
>DTSJ01000154.1:0-35160 GCA_012965445.1 Candidatus Hydrogenedentota bacterium | reverse complement strand
CATCGATACGAATGGAGCGAAGCCGCATGAATATCCCACGATCTATTAATTACGAGGTACAGAGGCAGAATTTCGAATAAAACGTGAAAGGGCCTATCGAAGTAGGCAAATACGGAGACCCTGTGATACTCTCTGAGGATCCACGACTCTATCCAACTCGAATAAAGGACATCGATGTGCTTGAAACATATGTTGGCGGACGTAGCGTGTTTCGAAAGCACTAGATATCAAATGATCGCAGGGCAGAATCGATAGAATGAATGTAGACGAGACCATTAATAAGCTGGTGCGACCGTTATCTGATGCGATCAGTGCCTTTATCTTTTTTGAAGTCGAAATTTTTGGTGCTACGATTCCCCTTATCGTCGTATGGCTTATGGGTAGTGCTGTCTTTTTCACCTTCTATTTTCGTTTTATAAATATCACCGGTTTCATACATGCAGTCAATCTGGTACGAGGTAAATATAGTTCTGAGGAACACGAGGGGGAGGTAAGCCACTTCCAAGCATTGACCACGGCATTGGCAGGGACGGTCGGAATCGGAAATATCAGTGGTGTGGCGATCGTAATATCGCTCGGAGGCCCAGGAGCAACCTTTTGGCTAATCGTTGCTGGACTGCTCGGCATGTCGACCAAGTTCGTGGAATGTATCGCCGGCGTGATGTTCAGGAAAGTGAACGATGACGGCGTTGTTTCTGGCGGCCCGATGTACTATCTGGAACGCGGTCTTGCGGACACTCGCCTGAAAAGGATTGCGAAACCGATGGGCGTCTTTTACGCTCTTGCGATGGTTTTGGGCTGCCTTGGAATTGGAAACATGTTCCAGTCCAATCAAGCATTTCAACAATTTCTTGTGATCACGGGGGGAGAATCCAGTGCCTTCGCAGACTTTGGTTGGTTATTCGGGATTTTTTTGGCTGTGGGACTTGGACTGGTCATCGTGGGAGGATTGAAAGGTATTGCGCGGGTCACCAGTAAGTTAGTCCCGGTCATGGCCGTCGTCTATATACTATTCGCGCTTGCGATCATCATCATGAACTTCGACAGAGTCCCATGGGCAATCGGAGCGATTTTTTCCGAAGCGTTTTCTCCGAATGCGGTGGCAGGAGGGACAATAGGGGTGATGGTGTTGGGATTCAAGCGAGCAGTATTTTCGAATGAGGCCGGTATCGGATCTGCCGCGATTGCCCATTCAGCTGTTCGCACCAACGAACCAGTGACCGAAGGATTCGTTGGCTTACTCGAACCATTTATCGACACCGTGGTGATTTGCACGATGACGGCGCTGGTAATTTTGACAACCGTATACGATCCTGAGCTCGCGAATTCTGGTGTCCAGGGGATCGAACTCACATCCCAGGCGTTTGAAAGCACCATTAGCTGGTCAGTTCTACCGTTGTCGGTCATTGCAATTCTATTCGCATTTTCGACGATTATTTCCTGGTCCTATTACGGTCTGAAAGGATGGACTTATGTATTCGGAGATTCGAAGACGTCGGAAAATACGTTCAAATCGATTTTCTGTCTATTCGTCGTTCTCGGCTGCACAATCCAACTGGACGCGGTGTTGGATTTTTCTGATGCGATGGTTTTCGTTGTAGCCCTACCAAACGTCATAGGATTAATCGTGTTAGCACCTCGCATTCGAAAAGAGGTCGGTAAATACCAAGCGAAAATTAGAAATCTTTCGTAGGGTAACCCTGTTTGGTCACATGACTCGTAGTTGACTTCGAGAAAGAGTTCGACAAGATATCGCCTCGTTAGCTACTATGAATTTTTTTCGTAAAGAAGAAAGCTAGGTATACGCAACCGCTTATGATTATATTGGTGACTGGAGGTGCCGGATTTATAGGGTCGCAGGTCGTGGAGACTAGCATCGACGCGGGGCATGTTGTCCATGTAGCCGATGACCTTTCCACTGGGAGCACGCACAACGTATCCGCTTTGGCCGCCTTTCATCATGTGGATATAGGATCGGATACATTTCGGGAGTTATTCGGTGAAATTCGTCCGGATGCCGTGATTCACATGGCCGCTCAGATAAACGTAACTGCAAGCATGTCCAATCCCGTCTTCGACGCGGAAGCCGGTATCATCAATACGATACGTTTGCTGGATTTGTGTGTAGCGAACGATGTAGGACGGTTCGTGTTTGCATCCTCCGCGGCGGTATATGGCGCTACGGAAACGATTCCGGTCGACGAAACTTTTCAATGCAACCCGCTGAGTCCTTATGGCGTCAGTAAACTTGCATGCGAAGAGTACGTCAAATTGTACGGGCGTTCGCATGGGTTGCCTTTTGTTATTCTTCGTAACTCGAATGTGTATGGTCCCCGGCAAATCGCGCAAGGTGAATGTGGTGTTTGTGCCATTCTTACACAGCAGATGATTCGCGGAGAGATTCCGACATTATATGGCCACGGCAATCCTTTGCGGGATTACATTTACGTGGACGACGTGGCAGGTGCGAATCTGGCGGCATTGACACATGGCGATGGCTCGACCTTGAACGTTTCGTCAGGAGAGGGCGTATCCGTCAGGGTAATTTTCGATAGATTGAAAGAGTTTCTCGAATTTGGCGATGAACCTCGATTAGCGCCATTGCGGCCTGGCGAAATCGAGAACACGTATCTGTCGAATCAGCGTGCAATCGAGGCGTTATGCTGGAATCCAGAAACGAATTTGTCAGACGGGCTACGTCTCACAGTGGATCACTTTAGGACTCGTTAGTCGCGTTTGCTCAAAGCTCGGTTTGTACCAGTGCCCATAATAGTTTATACATTAACTGCATTATGGTATGCTGAAGTGCTTCAATTTGGTTGTTTGGTGAACAGGGGATACAGAACAGTCCGAGGTAATGCTGGCCGTGCGCGATAAAGAAATTGAGTTAGGATTTTGTTCGCTTTGCTCGAAACAGACCTAATAAGCTGGGCCTGGGACCAGTTCGTATTTTTTGTCCATGAGATATGGAGGGTCTATGTTGTCCATTTCAGGGATCGGTCCTTCCTGGACTGGACACTGTTCTTTATACCTTTCTACATTTTGGGCGAGGTACCCCGGTATTTTTTTCCGGCAATCGCATTGTTCTTTTCGCGTTTGTTAGGACTTGGAAAATCGGATGACCTGCAAAAGCGACGCTTCTGGGAAACAAACCCTAGCGTTAGCGTACTCCTAGTCGGTTACAACGAAGAAGAATCGATCATCAATGCTATCGAGTCGCTCTTGGAATTTGAATATGAGAACCTTGAGATCATTGTGATCGATGATCATTCCGCCGATGGCATGTATGCCGCGGCAAAGCCTTACGCCGATCGCGGTAATATAAAACTGTTTCGAAACAGCGGTGCATCAGGGCGTTCTGGACGTCCCGTCGTTTCCAACTTTGCTTTTCAAATGTCGTCGGGAGATTATGTTCTTTCGGTTGATGCGGACACTTCGTTTGACAAGGACGCGCTCTATCACATGATCGGCCCATTCTACGATCCTGAGGTCGGGGCCGTTGCCGGCAATTTGAAGCCCCGGAACAGCTACGAAAATTTATTGACAAGTATGCAAGCCATCGAATATCTCCAATCCATCTCCATCTGGAAACGCTGGCTGAATATGCTCGGATGGAACATGCAGGCGAGCGGCGCGTTCGGAGCATTTCGACGGGAGATCGTAGAGGCCTGCGGTGGATGGGATCCCGAATTAGCCGAAGATGCCGATTTGAGTCTAAAAATAAAGCATAGCGGTTGGCGCATTCAGTTTGCGCCTCAGGCTATCGCGATGACACAGGTACCAGAACGCTGGTCTGTACTTATGCTACAGCGATATCGCTGGGACCGTGGAATGCTCCGTACTTATTTTCGCAAGCATGTGGGGCTGATGGATTTTCGCCGCTTCGACTGGCACAATGCCGCGGAGATGGGTATTGAATTCATATTCTCGATCCTACTGCCTTACGTTTATCTCGTCTGGGTGACATACATGATTGTGAATCACTTCCCGATACTTCTCTGCGTTTGGGGTATCGTTTATGTATTGTATCTACTTTCGAATTTGTTCATTTTGACCATTGCCCTGCAATACAGCGAGCGATGGCGGCAAGAATGGCATCTGTATTTCCCCATCTTTGCTTACCCCCTATATAAAAGTTTCTTCCGATGGGTGCGTTTGTATGCCCTGTCGATGGAGATGTTCAGGCTCAACTATGGAGACAGTTACCTGCCGGAATCGGCATGGCGTAACACCAACAAATGGTGATCGAAGGAGAAACCGTGGAACAGAACTATTCAATCATGGTCCTGGGCGAAGACGGCGAGATGCTCGATGAGGTTGTCGCGGCGATTGAGTCCGACGCATTTTCCGTACACAAATCCGTTACAGCTGGCCTTGAGCAAATCAACACGGACGGCAGTCACGACGGATTTGTGGTCTGCCTTCCAGCAGGCTTCCAACCAGTTCAGGAGAGCCGACAGGGCACGGTCATCCCTCCGCATGCTAATGTTATGTTTGTTACCCGTGGTGATTTCGATACTGTACGGTTCTGGGCGTATCAGCAGGGTGCATCGGATGTCGTAAGTTGGCCAACGGCATCTACCGAACTGAGACATCGTGTCGCCTCGACGGTTCAGGCCGATGTTGATCGGTTTCACCGCGACCTAACAGAAGAAAAGATGCTTTCTTTCCTCAGGTCTCTTCTCGATTCAGGGATACAGACGTTGTCCCCTTCGCTCGATTCAACCCTGCCCAACGGTTTTTATTATCCCGCGGCGGTGTGTAGTTTCGGACACAGCCCGTACCACGCCATTGCGCTTGAGCAACTGACTTCGAACGGCATTTTTACGCGGCGCATTTCGAACCGTTTGCGCGCCTGCAATACTTGCGGCGGCACTCATCTCAACTACCGCGAGGTCTGTACGCAATGTAGTTCAGTAGATATTGTCAAGACTGATACATTACACCACTTTTCGTGCGGACACGTAGGCGCGGTAGATGAGTTTCGCAAAGGAGCAGGCCTTGAATGCCCGAAATGTGCTGTGGTCGTCCGGCACATTGGCGTCGATTACGAAAAACTGTCAACGCACTATCGATGCGGTGATTGTAGTCACCTTTCGGCCGAACCGGGCGTTCAGACGCAATGTATGCGATGCACTGCTCTATCAGCTCCTCATAATACGGCTGAACGCCCTATATATCAATATACGATTACTGATACGGCGGCTGTTGCCGCGGAAGAGGGCCGACTAAGCGGATTAAATCTGGAGACCGTGCTTCGAGGAGGAAACCCAGGGCTCTATACCACCCAATATTTCGAGCACGAGTTGAGGCGTGAAATGACCCGAAGCATACGGTACAAATCGCCGTATTGTGTCCTGTTGATCCGGCTAAACAATCTTGATGCTGTTCGAAATCAGCATGCCGAAAAAGCCCGCGACTATATAAATCAGGTGTTCGAAGCTCTGAGTCAGGGACTGCGAGTACTTGATACAACCTGCGTATGGGAGGCCGATACGCTAGGGGTTCTGCTTTCGTCGACGCCGTTGGAGGGCGGCCAGCTTGTGGTCGAAAAAATGCAGGGTTACCTTCAGGAACTGGATCACCTTCGCTTGATTCAGGAGCCTTCAATAACGGTAAGCCTGATATCTGACAAAGACGAAAATGAAACGGCTGAAAGCACATTGGCCGCGGCAATGGCGGAACTGAACTCGTGAAGATTTCGTATCCAAATTTGAGAATTGCGGTGGTTTGTACGATGCTCCTGACTCTGGTTGGTTGCCAGCACCATGACTGGGAATCCTTCGACCAACATGAAGATGAATTCAGCGCGCGCAGGCTCTATCAGCCGTTGGTGTCCGGCCAAAACGAACTCCTGAGCAGACTGCCCAACGTGTTGGGTGAGCCAGTAGTCTTTGCGCTTGACCGACGTGATGTACACCGCATCGAAGACCGAAGCATCGAGCAATCGGAATATTGGGATCAAAACAAGGTGGTCTTTTTCGACATCGATTCTGAACCCTCAGACGAGGTCCAGGAATGGGTGTGGTTCAACCCGCGTCGTTTGCGTGTAGAGCATGTCACTTTTGACGAAGAGGGCGTGTTTTCGGTTCACCGCTCTCTGCCGGAAGGGCGTCAGCGCTCGGTGCGCCAGAGCGATCTAGATATTTTCCGTTTCAATTTCCATCTCGCAGATGACGACGACGATGACACCGCGGAACAAATGATCTCCCTTCATTCTGCCCGTCAGTTGACCTTCACTGATGATCCCGAACTATCGCCTGTATTTACGGACGACGGAAACACATTGTTGTATCTCGCGACGCGGGAGTCGAATCATCACCAGATTATGGTGAAACGTCTGGCCGAGACAAGCGAGGAGGACGAAATAGATTCAGCTGTACCGTTGATCGCGAACCAGACTTTCGACGCGCAGTATCCCTGGATGTTGCCTGACGGTCGATTGGCTTTTGCAGCAAATGTTGAAGGTCACTATCGGATGTATCAGGTCGAAGATTTTGATGCCTGGAACTTCGAACCCCTCGACCCGCAATCGCTTGATCTGTTGCAATATCCGATTCCAAACACTACGGAAGACGATGAATACATATTCGGAAGCATGGGTGAAGATGGTATTCCTATGCCGCTTCTCCTCAAGCTGCCCGAGCAATACGACCTCGCGACACTACTCTCGATGGTTGAGGTCTATAATCCGCGCATCAACGAAAAACGGGCGCTTTTGGCCGCTTCGTTGATTGAAGCACGCATGCCAAAGCTCGACAATTGGCCTATCCTTAATTTTGGTCTGGAGTATGAGCAGGCCGCGGACATATTCTTTGACCTTCCGAGAATTGCGGCTGGAGATACGCTGAGCAAGGAGATCGTGCGGCTGCTGGTAGGTTTCACACAGCCATTGCTTCGCTTCAAACGCAATGCCGCATTGTCCGAAGCAGGGATGTGGCAGGCGCGCGTCGCTGCAGATCTCGTGGACAACGAAATCAACGAACGCATTGCCGAGGCATCAGAGCTGTATTTTGAGGCCGCCTATCTTGAAGCCTTGATCGATATCCAAAGCGAGCTCATCGCGGTGAGCGACCAGAAAACGGAGTTTTTCACAACATTGCGTGATCGACAGGAGGCTATCCGACTTCAATTGATGGCGGTCGCTCAAGTACGCGACGGTCAGGTATCCGAGAGACATTTCTCCGCCGAGAGGCTGACATTTCTGAAAGCAAGGCTGAAAGAAGTAAGCGGAATTCCCGCCACCATAGATCTGCGACTCGCGGGCGAGCGGTACCGTCTTTCGGATATGGACGTACCTTCGCTCGGGGAACTCAAAGACATCGCCCAGTTGAATCATCCGCGCTTGAACGTCGCGCGCCACCAGTTGTCCCGCTCGTTCTACCTGCGCGAAGCGGGGCATCGAATTCGTCCGAGTATGAATTTTGCGGGAAACTATGTTGTGAGTGGCTTAGACTTTGATCGGGTAGCCGGCAGCACGATCGTAAATGACAGTCGCGATGACGAGGTGGTTGGGCTTGGACTAGGTGCCAGCGTGCCGACGGCATCACGACGCGCACGAAAATACCATCGCGGGTACTGGGACCACGTAATCAACGGTCAGCGGTTGGCACGCGATGCTGAAATACGCGGAGTCGATACACAGCTTAATGAAGCCTATCTCTATTTTAAGGCAGCCCAATGGGACAAGTCGGCAAAAGATTCCAGCCACGCATACGTCGGAGAAAAACTTCGCGTAACGCGAGTTCAGGCCCTCGGTACTCCGTCCGGCGGACTCGAATCCGCCTCTGACTTATTTCGGGATGCAAACGTATCGGACAGGCAGGGACGTTTCGATCAGCTCTCACCATACACCGTTCGCATGGAATTTCTCACAAGCTACGCGGACAAGCGTAAGGTAGAAATGGACATGGGATTGCGCTATGTCAAGCTTCTGCGTGAACAAGGTATCGCACGAACAGCAGCGAAAGAGTTGGCTGATCGGCGAGTCCCCGTGAGGGACAGATCCCGAACCAGCATATGGCTCTGGGATACCAAACGAGTCCTTTCGAGCGACGGCGATATTGACACTTTCATGGAGAGTTTGTCAGTGTGGAAGGTAAAGCGTGTATACGCTTATCTGCATTCTGACAGCGAGCTACTCGTTGACGCGGCAGCACGGGAAAAGCTGACGTTGCTCCTGCATTTGTGCAGACAACAGGACGTTGAAGTATGGGCGCTATTGGGCGAACCGGAGTGGATTCAGACCGGAAATGCGCAGGCGCTGCGGACGGCGATGAATCGAATTCGGTTGTTTAATGCAGGCTTCGGATCGTACGAACCCAGGATCGCGGGAGTTAAGCTTGACCTGGAGCCGCATTCCCTTTCTAACTGGGACAGCGATGCCTCCTACCGCAGCAAAATGACAACCAACTTTTTGGCGCTGCTCGATCAGGCACAACAGGGAGCCGGAGACGACCTGCCCGTCTGGGCAGATCTCTCGGTAAAACTCTTCAGTCCCGAAGAAACCGATCTCCTGGGTCAAACGCTAAGCCGGATCGACGGCGCGACGGTAATGACTTACTTTGACACTGAAAACGCCATATTGAAGTGGGCCCAGATCGCGGTCGATTCAGCGGGCCTCCCAACAGAAATCGGCGTAGAGTTGTCCGACAAAGCACCAGCCTCCGACCGAATTACCGAGTGGACGCCTTCACGGCGCTCAGCATTTCACACCAAACTGATCGAATCTATGAGTGATTCACCCTTTTTCTCAGGTATCGCTTTACATGACTATACGGGGCTGTCCGGAAGTTCCAATGGAGATAGACGATGAAGATAGAATTTAGCGGCGAAACGCAGACGCAACAGTCCGTGCGTCCAGCGCAGGATCAAATCAGACAGGCACGCCCTCCGCGCGTCCCCATGCTGCGTATACTGATAGCGCTCCTCATTTCTGGGGCGATTGGATACGGTGCCTTTCGTTTTTACTACATGCAGTCTGTTCATACCTACGGAGTCGTATCGAGTCAAACGGAGAGTATCCTGGCTCCGCAGGCAGGCGTCGTAGGCGATATGACCATATCAAGAGGGCGTTCCGTTACTGAGGGTGATTCCCTGCTGACCATTCTCCCCATACTTACCAACGACGAGACCGATGCCCGGGCACGTGTACTGGACGAAATTCAAAGAACGGACTCCAGTCGCAACCAACAGCGGGAAACTACTATCCAACTTGCGGAAAAAGAAGTGCAACGCATTCTTAGACTGAACGCAGAAGAAATCGAAAAACGGAATTCCGATTATGAGTTGGCGCGCCTGGAGACGCTAAAGCTGAAAGAATTTCAGGAGCAGAAACAGAAACGTTTGACCAAACTTGAAGAGCTTTTCAAACTGGACGCCGCGATCCAGTCCGATATCGACGGAGCTGAAAATGAAGTTCAACTCGCGCGTCGTAATTATCAACAGGCGCAGGTAGTCGAACGGTCGGCGAAGACCCGCGTGTCGTCTTCCGAAAGCGAATTGGAAATCGCGAAGCTTCGGCTTGAGGCGGCACACAGCGCGCAAGTCGTCAACACCGCCGATTTGGAACGCGCCCGATTCGAACTGGAGCTCGCAAAAGATAAACAGGTTCCGATGGTGCTAACGTCTCCGTTCAATGGGCTGGTACTCGGACTCGAAGTGGTAACCGGAAGCCACGTGAGCGAAGGAGAGACCATCGCAACCATCGTGCAGACAGACGATGTATGGGTCGACGTCTTCATTCCCACGCGTCAATACGCTCTGATCAGCAAGGGCGATCAGGCCAAAATTTTCACTCCCGGAAACCCCGACCCCATCACCGGAAGCGTCTCCGAAAAACTCGGTGCCGTAGTTCGCCCGCCGGAGATTCTGCGTGATGATCTCCCGAGGCAGACGACGACCCTTTACGCACGTATCGAACTGCCCGAAGGCGTGAGCCTGCTGCCGGGTTTAGAAGTGCGTGTAGTAATCGAGTAGAGTTTAGGGCGTGTACAGGCCTTGCTCCTGACATGCTATCAGGAATACCGGGTAGCGATAGGTCAGGAAATCCCCTGTAATGTGGGTGCCCATCGCAGGAATAGCCAACGACATTTCATCCTTCAACTCGTTGAATCGCGCAGCGAGGTTGGTAGGCGCCAATGCGCCCGCACCAAAGAGGTGTACCTTGATACGCTGGTCGAATCGAGCATCAAACTGACTGTTTTGACGCAGCGCCCGGTAGATCCATGCAATTTCAGTTTCTTCACCGTTCAGCCCCGCGCCGCGGTTCTGCGGATACTCGTCGAATGCAATTCGATTCAAGTAGGTAGGTCTGAACGCGAACTCTGAATCCCACACATAGAATCGCCACTTTCCAATCGAAGATGTTTCTCGCGCCGAAATCCAATTAATATTGGGCCAATCGGCATTGTTGGTAAACAGTTCCAGAATCAGATAGTCGATAAATGCATCGACATCAATCATGGCCGCCATCTCGTCGTACTTCGCCTGAACAGAAAGATCCTCGGTCTGGGCGAAGGTCAGCAGTGTATTCCAAGCAATATCGTCCCCGTCCCGCACGGTCGAACCAGGGGTGATGACGTCCCAACTCTCGTTTGAGGCCAACTGCTCCTTGAAAAACGATTCGTCAAGTCGTGCGACCGGGTTGTAGAAGCCCTTGTACTCCCCGTTGATAAACAAGTGCGCGTTGTTCCCCGTCGTTGCAAGCGCCCCCATGTCCGCATGCAATCGTCGCGTCAATTCATCCTTCACGAATGGGTCGCACGTGTCGTTGTGACCACCGCGCAGTACGATCTGATCGTATTTACTCGTTATGGGCATATTCGGGAAAATGGGAAAGTCTAGATCTCTTGCCCCGTATTCTTTACGAAACGCGAGACGAAACGAAAACTTCGCATAGTTGAGATCGTCTGCTGTGCAGCCCGTCCAGTCCGACGCACGAAAATACCGCGCTCGGTGCCAGTCGCTGCCTTGTACTCGTATCCCACAATCTTCCTGTGTGCCTGAATTGTCGCCGGGGTAGATAAGTTCGAAGGAAACCGGACGTTCGTAGGCGATGCCCCGCTTAATTGGATTGTTGTAATCGCTTCCATTCACTTCCTGCCAGACGGTATACCAGTCGTCCTGAGGCACGTATTCGCCGCCGACAATCGCCATCACGCCGTTAGGTTCATATATAGACTCGCCCGGATTACCCACTATAGAGACGGCTGGGAGTGACAGCGTCGCGGCGTCCGAGTTCATAATATAGGTGTGCGTCTGCGTCGCGGAATCCAGAAAACCTGCTTTAAACCCGCGTGCACGAAATACGTTGTTCGTCGGTATTGAGATCGCGGAAGAGTAGACTAAACCATTCGTATCGCTCGGCGCGCTTCCGTCCGTCGTATATATAATCAGCGCCCCAGAGGTCGCTGTAGAGATTGTCAGGTTCACGGTACCCGTGTAGAAACCGCGCGGCGTGCTGAAAGCGAGTGCAGCGACGCCTTGTCCCGGCTGATGCGTGGGCGTTCCGGCAGTCCAATATGTAGGTTCACTGCCGAATCCCGCAGTATTTGATCGTGCCAGGCTATTGCCGTTGTTGTCCGCATCAGGCCACGGCGCTATATCGTTATACCGTACCGTTTCCATATCAATATACGGTGCTACGAATACACCCGCAGACACTTCGTCGGGAGTGTCCGGCCATTGTACGCGTACTGTCTCTCCACCGTTGCTCAATGAGTCTCCGGTGAGCGCCGGCTCATTTCCAAATGGACCGTATACGGGAAAACCAGGATCGCCGAACTCTAGAATATAATCGTCAGGCTCTATATCTACCACGAGCACCCGCGCTCCGGCACCAATCGTCGTCGACGCTGGAAACGAGTATCCTATTCCGGCGATGCGGTAAGTGTTAGAGGTATCACCGCCTGAAGAAGTATCCCAAAGCGAAACGGTTGAGCCGGACGTATTCAACACTTCGACATACTCTACGCCGTTCGGAAGCGGATTGTAATGAAGTTCACTGATTACCAGCGGACCGATGCGAGCCCCGCTGTTCGTCGCGCCCAAAGTCTCGGATATCTGTGCAACGAAACTCTCCCTACCATCCGTAGTGGTCACCCGACCAAACGAAATTCCGTTTTCTGCGCCGCCGAAATCGAAGCCATGCACATACCCGGTCAACTGCTCTGATGCGTTCGCCGAGAACAGATAGACTGATTCCCCATGCGAACTGAGTTGAAATCCGGGTAAGGCCTGCCCGCTGACAGTTCCAGGGGAATCGAAAAAGTCGGACTCATACAGGACAGCATAGCCCCCGGATGCAATCGCCGAAAACTCCGCGTTATCGGGAACTTTTGCTTTGAATGGTTGCAGCGGATCGTCGGTCACGAACCATCCGCGTATATCGATAGACGAGTTCGAAGCATTGTACAATTCGACAGCATCGACATCAGGCAAATCAGTGTGTGTGAGGGCTTCATTCACGAGAATAAGCGGAATATTCGGATTTATTTCAGAGGATCCCGGTGATCCGCCCAGATCCGTACTTGTACGCCAATTCGATGAATCCGAAATCGGGTACGCTGGATTCTTGGCAACAAGCGAAAATCCCAATCCGTCCGCACCAGTTGGCCATGGAAACACGTCGTTATAAGTCAACGAGAGAAAGATATTGTCAGACGGATCGTTTATGGAAATCGTCTCGCCGCCGTTTGCCAATCCACCAGCGTACACCCCCCCTATCGTAATGTCCGAATACAGAGTTGAGAACGCTGTCGCATCGGTGTCCCGTACCAAAACCAAATACGCCCCTGCAGCGACGTTCGTGTTCCCCGGAAAGGTATAAGTAACTCCCGCGCTGAAATACACGCCGGATAGGTTCAGAACTGTCGAACCCGCGTTCTGCAGTTCCAAGTACTCTGCCGCCCCTGCAACGGGGTGATACATGATCTCCGTGATGCGAAGCGCCTCATACGGCGTCCCCGAACCCGTAGAAGCATTAAGATCGCCTATGCGCACAGGGCCCGAAGAAGCCGAAAGCGTCATAGGCGTACTGATCGTCAACGTCTCATGCGAATTGCCCGCTGCCAGATGCACCGTTCCGCCCGAATTTAAGAACGATAATGCCTCAGCAAGCGTGTCGAACGGCTTCACAGCGGAACCATCTTCCACCGAGGGATATGAAAAATCGACCCACAGCTCCTGCATCTGACCCAATGCTACGCTGGAAGTTGCCAGAATCAATAAGGGAATTGCGAATGCACTCGATCTATGCAGGGGTTTCAAAAAGATAGCGAAATGTCCTTCGAGATATTGACTATCATAGTGAATAAGTAAAGCTGAGAAAAACCTTCGCAGTCTAAACAGAATTTATCGCCGCAGTATCGACAAACTCTGCCGAACTTCGAAAGTCCTAATTCGGAGGACAATACTGGTGCCGGAACGATAAATGCCGATCAGCAGATTTCCTGTGCTCTTGCAAGAAATTACTCCTTTTAAACATTTTAGTTGGTAGATCATTTGGGATTTAGAATAGATTAAGTATATCTCAACTAGTCTATTTGACCGATAATCCGAGTTCTGTTCATTTCGAAAATAGGGCTTAACCTACTGAAATAATTATACTTACGAGCTAAAGCTTACATTAACGTGTGAGGGTGTTATTTTTATAGCCGGCGACTTTCTGTCGATATTGACAGGCCATTTTCGAATCTTGGCCAAACTATAGGCTTGCTGATAACATAGCCGAATTCGCCTCAAAAATCAATTTATACGCTTGGTTCGGTGCGTTTTCGACGGTAGACTGAGTTTTTTGACCATACGAGCAGAAAATCAAGAGGTCTAGATTCCCCGCTCCCACAATGTATATACTCAGTATTTACAGGGTACAAACTGTTAGGCTGAGTTTTTTGACCATACGAGTACAACTCAGATCAACCGTCCACTCTTAAGCGAGCATTACAAGTGCGCTCGACGACATTTCTAACACTCTCACTGGCGACAACCCGCTGCGGATACCCCAGAATGCATAGTGCTCGAATCGTGCATGCTATGCTACGATTGCTTGGAAAAGCACATCAAAGTACATCCGAAGGAAACCGCGGATGATTGAACTTGAGAGCGTCTACAAGTCCTACCCGGGATCCGAATCCTACGCCGTCGACAACGTGTCGTTCACCGTTGAACGCGGGGAATTTCTGGGGTTGATCGGTGAATCGGGATGTGGAAAGACGACTACACTCAAATTGATCAACCGCTTGGTGGAATCGAACTCGGGAACGATTGTCGTCGGCGGTGACGATGTGCAAAAACGCGATCCAGTCGAGCTTCGCCGCAACATCGGCTACGTCTTTCAGGGCATAGGACTTTTTCCGCACTACAGCGTTGAGAAAAATGTGGCCGCCGTGCCAGATCTCCTTGGCTGGGATACGGAACGAACTCAACGCCGCGTGTGTGAAATGCTGAGCCTCGTGGGATTGGCCCCTGACGTCTATCGCCATCGGCGTCCCAGTGAACTCTCTGGAGGGCAACAACAACGGGTGGGTGTGGCCCGCGCGTTGGTCGCAGAACCCGAGGTCGTATTGATGGACGAGCCCTTTGGTGCGCTAGATCCGATTACACGCGCCGAGCTGCAAGAGGAGTTTGGACGCATACAGCGAGACTTGGGATTGACAGTCATTATGGTAACGCACGATATGACTGAGGTGTTGCTGATGGCAGATCGTATCGCCGTAATGAAGGAAGGTCGAATACTGCAAATCGGCACGCCACGTGAACTACTCACCGAACCGGCACACGATTACGTTCGCGAGATTGTAGAAATGCCGAAACGGCGCGCTGACAGGTTGGAGGAACTGATGCAACGAGAAACCCAAGATGATTGTGGTAAAAACTCGTGAACGATAATCTCCGAGAGCAATTGATTTTATTGCCGGACTACTTCCGTGGGCATCTCGTTTTGACGGTCACCGCGATGGCCGTGGGTATCGCGGTGAGTATTCCGCTGGGAATCGTGGCCGCTGAATTTGCGCGCGTCAAACGCCCCGTATTGACGATAGTAAGCATCATCCAAACGTTTCCCAGCCTCGCGATTCTGGCGCTCGTCGTCGCGCTGCTCGGCGGCCGGATCGGCTTCGTTCCGGCCTTTGTGGCGCTTACGCTGTACAGCATGCTGCCGATTGTCCGCAATACGGTGACGGGACTTGAGAGTGTGTCGGACGATGTTATCGAGGCGGCTACCGGGATCGGCATGACATCGAAGCAGATACTTCTAAAGGTACGCCTTCCCCTCGCTCTGCCCATCATTATCGCGGGCGTTCGGACAGCCACCGTCTGGACAGTAGGAATGGCGACGCTATCGACACTCGTTGGCGCAACCAGTTTCGGAAACTACATATTCACTGGAATTCAGACACGCAATCTTATCGCGGTGACGGTTGGCAGCATCGCCTCGGCGATTATGGCGGTAGTGCTGGATAGCGTCATAGGGGGCGTCGAGTGGCTTACGAAAAATCACATTGCAGGTACAACCACGCGAAACGTTCGACTTGCGCGGCTCGCGGTTGGGACTATGACAGCAACAATACTCGTATTGACCGCGTTTGCGTTTATACCCAAACCTAAGCCAGACTTCGTCATAGGTGCAAAGGGCTTTACTGAGCAATACATCATCGCCGGTCTTCTCGCGGCGACACTGGAACAGGCGGGGTATCGCGCCGAGCAACGTCTCGGACTTGGTACGGACATCGTCTATGAGGCTACCCGTCACGGTACGGTCGATTTGTACTTGGAATATACCGGCACGGTGTGGGCAAACCATCTGGAAAGAGAAGACAATCCGGGGAGGGTCGCCGTACGAGACGCGGTCATCAGATACATCGACCTACAAGACGGCATGAGTAGCATTGGAACGGCCGGATTCCAGAATCTATACGCTCTTGCAATGCGACGCGACCGAGCTGAGGAACTGGGTGTTAAGACTATCGAAGATCTGATTCCGATTGCGGATAAGCTGGCATGCGGTGCCGATCTGGAATTTTTCGGGCGGCCTGAGTGGTATCGGGTCAGGGATACCTATAACATGGATTTCGGTGAAAAGCTGACATTCGATACCGCGCTCATGTACACCGCGGTTCACGAACGGCAAGTTGACCTCATTACGGCCTACACGACAGACGGACGGGTCGCCGCCTACGATCTCGTCATCATTGAGGATCCCCGCGACGCTCTTCTTCCCTACGACGGACTGTACGTCGCCTCCTCGCGAGCCGCAGCCATCCCGGGTTTCATCGAAGCACTTTCACCGCTCATCGGCGCAATTTCTGACGAAGCGATGAGAAAAGCCAATAAGATGGTTGACGTGGATGGAAAGCCCATCACCGAAGCCGTAGATTTTCTTCGTGATCACACTAGCGGCAACTGAACTTTAGTTTCTCGGAAGTACAAGACGTGAGCACCGCGTAAGGGCAAAAAAACTCAGCCTACATATAAGAGGTTTTCATCGTTAAGTAATGTTCCAGCTTTCACTAAAGAAATCGTTCGTTCTCTCGGAATCGCGAATCATCACCCGTTTCACGCGGTGCTGACCATATGCGCGGACCAGGAAACGGGCACGCGTTTTTACCCCGTACGCCATTGTGGTAAAGTCATCTACTGCTGGAAAAATTCGGAACGATAAATGGAAATAGACGAATATGAATAAGATCTTTGGCCGAAAACGGTTAAATACCTTTAACCAGCTTGGTGTCCTGTTGTATGCATTGTTGATTGCTTCGATAGCACGGCCCGACGATTCTGATTGGTCCGCCGACTTTCGTATCGGCGGTAACGGCGGAGTCTATTTTCTGGCTCAACCGGGAGAATTCTGGGTAGAGGTAGAGAAACAAGATCGTAATTTTCTGAGCCGAAAAACCCATGTTCGTGCCATACTCTTCGGCCCGGATCGCTCGGTACTGGCAGATGAAATCCTGCCCTATATGGGAATGAAAAAGGGTGATGGGGCGGGGCCTGTTCAGCGTCTGCGTTTTTCTGTGACTGTGCCGCGAACAGGTGTGTATGGACTGAGTATTACGGCATCTGAAGATCGTTTAGGCGAGGATATGTCGTGGGGGATCAAGACAAATTGTTCGCGTTATCTCGTGGAGACCTCTAGGGGCCACAAAGATGAGCGGCACCAAGAGCCGCTGTCGCTTCGGAATGGAAAGCCAGGAGATGTTTGTTTTTTGCCGCGAACCGGAGAGTTTACCATTGACGGGGCGGGCTGCGCTCCGGGAACGTTGCGACTTGTAGATGGCGCTGGTACGCAGCTGGGATTCATTACTGTTGGTAAAGATGGAAAGTTTTTACATACGATCCCGGCAGAAATTGGTCGTGAAAATGTTCCCTGGAAACTGGAATTGTCCAAAGCTCAGTGCAGTAAGCTTAACATTGATGGCGTAACTCGATGGGACAAGAGCGACGGTAACTATAGCGACCTGTCGCTCTGGGCACCCAAAACCGCATCCTGGTTCTCCTATCACCAGAACCGTTGGCTCATTACGCCTTATAAGCAACGCATTGATGTGGCACCCGGCAGCGCGGGCGAAGTGACTGTGGAGATTCATAATAATGCGCCCATCGCGAGAACGATTGACTTGAACGTCGAGTTCCCAAGCCCTGAAACCTGGGAGGCTACTCTTTCCACCAACTCCGTGCAACTTGAGGCCAATCAGGTCGCGACGGTTACCCTGCGTTATGACGTGCCTGAGTCAGGAGATATTTGGCCGTGCCATGTGAGGGCGACGCCCCGAGATGAAACTGGATTTAGTACCTATGTGACAGTTGATCTTCGTAGTGATCAAGGACAATCATCCGATCCGCTCACGTTGCCCGTCGTCCTTAGACCTTTCGTGCATGAAAATGCACAATTTGGCTACCGTGCGGGCTATCCGCTTTCCGGTGAAGTGTATTTCGATACCGATAATAAACCGATTATTTCAGCAGAAAACGCAGTGAACATTTTACGAGATGGAGAATGGGAAAGGGTACGATCAGCGGGACAGAACAAAGGTGTTTCCGCTCCATTCTCCTTATTAACCTCTAAAGTGGCATTTGATAGCGACAACGACCGATATGCTGTCGCTACGCAAAACGGACGGCCCGTCTTACTTCATGGAACAGCCGCTGGTGACTGGACATCCTATCCGATACCGGGCAAAGGTGTAATCGATATCGAGCAGTTCTCCGGCCATAACACTCCACAAGGGCCTCCACCTTTTGTGCGTATAACCCGCACAGCGTCTGACTCGAAGCTTCGGTGGCGAAGAGTAAACGACCTGGCCCTTTTTCTTCCAGAGAAGAATCAAGACGGGAGTATCCGTATCGGTGAGCCGATCATGCTTTCTCGGAAATGTATTGGCATGTCGTCCCATTCCGGTATTCCTTCTACCATCGTATCCCGTGGTTCAAAAGTGCATGTCGCTTGGGGCGAAGCCACAGATCCAGAAGAGAACATCCCCGGCGTTCCTTCCTATGTGGCAACCTTCGATCGTGAAACCGGAATTCTTAGTGCTCCCACGCTGGTTGGATACGGCCCCCCTGCAAACGATGTGCACAACACCCCGTGCATTACCATGGACAGCAAAGGATATTTGCATGTGCTCGTCGGGACACATGCACGCACTTTCCAGTACACTCACTCACTTAAATCCAATGACTCCAGCGGAGGTTGGACTACTGCGGAAGATATTAGTCCCGGACTTCGCCAGACCTACGTTGGTCTCGTTTGTGACCTGAATGATACCTTGCACTTGGTTTTTCGTCACCGTCGTACGGACACAGACTATTTTCCAGCCAGCTGGTACATGACTCTTGCCTACATGAAGAAACCCGTGGATGGCGGATGGTCTGAGCCTCAGCCATTGGTTATCGCGCCTTTTTCGGAATACAGCATTTTCTATCACCGATTAACCATCGATAGAAAAGGCGCGCTATTCTTATCTTACGACCACTGGTCCACTTATTGGTTTTACCGCACAGATCGCCGCGAGACACGTCGCGCGTTAATCACACGCTCAGCGGGCAAAGATGTTTGGAAACTAGTTACGGATAAATGGTGAATGAGCATGCAATTGGTGCTATTTAGATACGCTACGAATTGAAATGGAATCGATTTTCTTGGTATCAGGATAACGATCAGAGAATATCGTCTGACTCGCCCGTCCGAAACGACGTGTAGCTGGTGGTGTTTAGATTGGTGGACCATGGATACAACTGCAACCGGACCTCGCGCTACCCCTCCGGAGAATCTCGACAAGATTGGCAGAGATCGGGTGTTCTCGATGCAGATTCGGAGAAAACTTCGATTACAATTGCGCCGACAGGCCGGGCACATGGGGCGATTCGTGGGTTCGCGAAGCGGAACTGAAAGTGAGAAGGGAAAAATGGCGGAGGATGAGGGACTCGAACCCACAAGACCGAAGTCGCCGGTTTTCAAGACCGGTGTTGGGCAACAGGTGGCGATAGGTGACGACACGTAGGGACAATTGAGACGGGGTTATCCCGGTCGCTTGGTTGTCGTGGTCTATCCCCAGTTATCGTGGTTTGTTGCGGTCGAGTGTGCCATATTTGTGCCAAAGAAATTCGGAGAAGACTGCGTGTCTCAAATCGAATGGTGCGCTTGCGAACTTCACGGTCCTTCAATACGATTCTCTGCAAATACACAGACAGAGTCACCACCTAACACTCTCTAAATGTATTCTGTCATAATATTCAGTCTGGTCCGCTCGATTTTTTGGCACCCTTGAGCACTCAACAACCCTTCTAGATTTCCCAAATAGAAGACGTAAAACTTGGTAGAAAATTATTTCGAGGATTAACGTGAACGAACCCCCGACGAAACTTCTAATTATCGGTACAGGCTTCGCTGCCTTCAGTCTGATAAAGGAGATTGACGTGGATCGCTATCAGGTAACGATCGTAAGTCCACGCAATCACTTTCTGTTCACGCCGTTGTTACCGAGTACAACAGTAGGTACAGTCGAGTTTCGTAGCATCATGGAACCAATCCGTACATCGCGTAAAGGAATACGATTCCATCAAGGATTTTGTGTTCGTATTGATAGTGAACAATCGGTCGCATATTGTGAAGGTAAATTCAAGCGTACCCCCTTTGAAGTTGATTTTGACACGCTGATTATTGCGGTAGGGGCAAAGAGCAACACCTTTGGAATCCCTGGCGTAGAACAACATGCCAAATTTTTAAAGGAGATCTCAGATGCCCATCAGATTCGGCATCAAATCATCCAATGTTTTGAACGAGCAAGTAAACCTGATCGCCCGGTGCAGGACTTTGATTGGCTTCTGCACTTTGTCGTAGTGGGCGGAGGGCCTACCGGCGTTGAGTTTGCCGCGGAAATGAGCGACTTTCTTCGGCAAGATTTGAGCAAGTGGTTTCCCGAGTTGATGCCTTATGTGAAGATTACGCTACTGGAAGCCAAAGAGGATATTCTCACTGCTTTCGACGTGAGTCTGAGCTCGTATACGACCCGTCACTTCGCGCGCCAGCATATTCGCGTTCGGACGAATGCCGCCGTGAAAAAAGTCCAATCAAACGCCGTGATTCTGGATAACGACGAAGAGATCCCTTTTGGTCTTCTTGTGTGGTCGACAGGCAATGGACCTACAAGTGTGGTTGCAGATGCAGGGCTTTCGTTAGACGGCGGTCGATTGATCGTGGATGAAAAATTTCTGGTGTTGAATTCGGAAAATATCTACGCCGTAGGCGATTGCGCAATAATCGAAGGAAACCCATTACCGCCAACTGCCCAAGTCGCACAACAACAAGGTGCTCACCTTGCGAAGGTTTTGAACAAAGCACTCGACGGAGTTGCATGCGCTCCGTTTAAATACAAGCACCGTGGCATGATGGCCTACGTGGGACAGCGTAAAGCATTAGTCGATACGAAAAACGTCCAGGGCAAAGGTTTCGGGACGTGGCTATTCTGGCGCTCAGCCTATTTGACGAAATTGATGAGTTGGAAGAACAAGATGCTCGTTGTAGTGGATTGGATACGCACTTTCATCTTTGGTCGAGATATCAGCCAGTTCTAGTCTATGCCATTGCTATCTTTGTGAACACATGTTTACATCGCATTCCCGATGTTGCTGTAGATGAGAATTAGCAACAATGAGGTCCAACCCCGTAAGGTCAAAAAACTCAGCCCAACTCTTTGTGTCCAGTAAATAAAGAGTGTATACGTTTTTGGGCAGGAAATCTCGGCCTCTTTATTTCTGGCTCTTTTTCGGGGATGATTGCTCCTTTTGTGTGTAGGAACATCGGGAGTTTATATGGATTTCAATTTACATCCCTAGTATATCGTACTTTTGACTGCATCGCGAAACTTCAATGATACCGGCGCGGATGATTATTTGCGAGGCACAGCTCTTTTTCGTTTCACCCATTGGATTCCCCCGTGTTTTGGAGTCGGGCTACAGAGCGTCCCTTATTTATAGGCTTAGACGAAGAAGAGGAACCTAATGCTCCCTTTTCCATATGGGAAATCCGGGATATACTCTTTATTTACTGGACACAAAGAGTTGGGCTGGGGTTTTTGACCCTACGCCGTAGACAAGTAAATAGAAATGCCCCGAAACGCCGGAAACCGCCAATCACTGCCACACAAACAACCTACTTCAAAATCCGAAGCGTCACATAACGCCACTAACTGCCATGAGTCGATCCGTTACTTGCCTTCCGCCTTCCATTGCTTCATAAGTTTGATGTTATTCTGTAATTCTTGCACATATTCCGTTCTTCCGCGATTCAGCTGGCCATCAACATATACTTTCATGTCGCTGTCGTACATGGCGTCTGACTCGGGGAACCGACCCCGATCGTCGCTCTCGATAACCCAGTTTTCGAGGATAGCCCGCGTTTCCCTTAGTGTACCCTGAAACTCCGCCCGTCCCGCCAAATTGTGAATTTCCCAGGGATCCTTACTCAGGTCATACAATATCGCCGCTCCAGCCGATATTTCGAAATTGTACGTTGGAATCAGGCCAACTCAATGCCAGGGCCGTTTCGATATGTCCGTAGTATCGTGCGCGTTCGAAAAATCCGTTTCCCAGAAAGATAATGCGGTCTCCGGATTCAAAGGCTATCGGCACTTTGGATGAAACCTGCGCGATGGAAAACCCTTCGTTTCTCTGAAGCATTTCCGAACTCGCCAGCGATGCCAGCGTGAGAACAGATACTACTGAACACGCAATTGCTCTGGTAAACATCATTTAGCAAATTCCAAGTGTTGTTAAAATCTTCGATTACCAGTATAGTGCTGAAACGACTGTGGATAGTCAAACGAAAAGGAAAAATACTATGGTCAAATGCCTGATTCTGGTTTTGCTACCTGCTTTTCTGGCAACCGCCGCGGAGACTCAACCAAACATATTATTTATTCTGGCGGATGACCAATCACCGTTTGACCTGAAAATTTATGATCCCAACTCGCCTCTGGAAACGCCAGTGCTGGACCGATTGGCGGCTGAAGGAACAGTCATCGACGGAGCCTACCATATGGGCGCATGGGCTGGCGCCGTGTGTACGCCGTCCCGCCATATGATCATGAGTGGACGCACAGTCTGGCATATTCCAGGGAAGAAGAATCCGCAAACGGCCAGATCTGATTTGGTGCCGCCGGATTTGGCAAAATACACGATGGGAGCAGTGTTTAACCGTGCGGGATACGATACGATGCGTACCTGCAAAAAAGGAAACAGTTATGCAGCGGCTAATCAACAGTTTTCGGTTGTGCATGAAGATAGCCCCGGGAAGCGCGGGGATACAGACGAGACGGGCAGCGGCTGGCATGCCCAGCGCGTGTTGGACTATCTGGACGAACGAGAAACGACGCAGGATGAGGATCCCTTTCTGATCTATTTCGGATTTTCGCATCCGCACGATACCCGTGACGGCAAACCTGAACTCCTGCGCAAGTATGGGGCGACCAACCATACGGATCCCGATACCTTACCCCAACTGATCCCGGAACGACCGGCCCCTGCTCTGCAGGTCAACTATTTGCCCGTTCACCCTTTTCCTCATGGGCATCCACAATTACGCGATGAGGAACGGGTTTCCGGCGTCTGGAAGAATCGGGACGAAGCGACCATTCGCAACGAACTGGGTCGGGAATATGCCTGCTCCGAGAATATCGATATCCAAATCGGCAAAGTGCTGGACAAGTTGAAAACGATAGGAGAGCTCGATAATACAATTATCATCTACACTGCCGATCACGGCATATCCATCGGGCGACACGGGTTAGCCGGCAAGCAAAATCTCTACGAGCACACATGGCGGGTTCCTTATATCATCAAGGGGCCCGGCATCAAATCAGGCGCGCGCGTTGAAGGAAATATCTACCTGCTGGATACGCTGCGCACTCTGTGTGATCTGGCGGGCATTGAGGTACCAGCGGTGACGGAGGGGAAGAGTTTTAAACCGGTACTGGAAGGCAAGGTGGAGAAAGTGCGTGACGTCCTCTACGGCGTGTATAGCGGCGGCACGAAGCCCGGCATTCGCAGTGTAAAAAAGGGCGACTGGAAACTGATCAAATACGATGTGCTAGATGGATCCGTGCGTGAAACCCAGCTATTCAACCTTGCCGAGAACCCGAACGAACTATTGCAACAGCATCACGACCCGTCCGTGGTTCGTCTCACCGGATATACGCCTACGCCGAATCAAGTGAACTTGGCCGATGATCCGAAATATGCGGAAAAACTGAAAGAAATGGAAGCGTTGCTGTTGGCCGAGCAAGAACGTCTGGATGATCCCTATCGACTGTGGGATCAACCTCAGAATTAAAATCCAATAGATGAAGCCAATGAGCGTGAAAGTCCACTGTAACGCACACCCATCCCTCAATCGACTACTCATTCCCCACGCACTACCGCGAGGCCTATACCATCGAGCTGAATACTTTCATCGAATGCTTGCGAAGTGAAATGACCGTGCCGATCACGTACCAAGACGTCCGCGTCAATCACCTACTCGCCTGCGGCCTGGAAATCGCCGCCTATGAAAAGCGCGTCGTCCCCTATGACGAAATCGAAGCGATTGTCGTTGCTGAGGGGACACTACCAAGTTAGAATAGTCAGTGTTATCAGCGCCGACAATAAAATGCGAAGCACAACAATGATTTGCGAGGTACAGGTGTTGAAAGATTGAGTTGTATCACGTACGATGATAGAGGCCAGCCTGCAATGGGCGCAGGTTGGTCCATATGGAAAATGTCTACATGAGGAAGGACCGATAGCATGAAACATAGTGCGATAGTTTCCTGGTTGTTCGTTGGGCTAACCGCCATGCTTGTGCCCGCGACGGGCGTGTCTGCAGCCGATGATATTGTAAAAACGGACCTTTTCAAGATTGGTGATCACGGCTACAACCTCTATCACATTCCTGGGATCGAAGTGACCGCAAAGGGCACGGTCCTCGCCTGGTGCGAGGCGCGCGTGAACGCGGGACATGACTGGGATGACATCGACATTCTCCTGCGTCGCTCGATCGACGATGGCGTGACCTGGAGTGAGGCGAAAAAGATTGTGCAGGTCGACGGGCCAAAAAAGAAGAATCCCTTCGCGCTGCGATTGAAACCTACCGACCCGAATACGGTGACCTACAACAATCCCGTCATGATCGCTGATCGCGACGGGACCGTGCACATGGTTTTTTGTCTGGAATACATGCGTTCGTTCTATCAGCGTAGTGAAGACGACGGAATCACTTGGAGCAAGCCGGTCGAGATAACAAAAGCCTTTGAACCGTTTCGCAAGCACTACGATTGGACAGTGCTCGCTACAGGTCCGAACCATGGCATTCAGCTGAAGAACGGTCGCCTCCTGGTTCCCGTATGGCTTTCGACAGGGACTGGAGGCGGTGCGCATCGCCCGAGTGTGACGGCGACGATTTTTAGTGATGACGCAGGGCGCACCTGGCAGGCGAGCGAGATCGCAGTCCCCTGTACCGATGAGTTTGTAAATCCCAACGAGACGGTGGCGGTCGAGTTGACGGATGGGCGGGTCATGCTCAACGTGCGGAATGAATCGAAAGCACGGCGGCGAATTATCGTGACCAGTCCCGACGGCGCGACTCAGTGGAGCGATCCCATTTTTCAAGAAGATCT
Organism: Candidatus Hydrogenedentota bacterium; assembly: GCA_012965445.1. The sequence continues at coordinate 10,012 of DTSJ01000154.1, read as the reverse complement.
CGTCGACCCCGTTTGTATGGCCGGTTTGACGCGATACAACCACGGCGGAAAAAACCTGCTTCTGTTTTCGAATCCAGACACGCCAAGAGGTCGCCGCAATGTAACCGTTCGTGTGAGCAATGACGAAGGCCAAACGTGGCCGCACAGGCGCTCGGTCGAGTCGGGCTTCAGTGCGTACAGCGATATCAATGTTACGCCGACCGGCGCGATACTATGCTTTTACGGTCGAAGTGAAAAGGCCAATTTTGCCGGCGATCGATTGACCATAGCGCGGTTCAGCATTGACTGGTTGTTAGAGGGTGCATCGAAAGATTGGAAACAGGAATGAGTGAGACACCCGAGGAACAGTCAATTGCCCAAGCAGATCTGCTGGAATTACAACGTTGGAATACGCCCACGATCTATAACGGTTGGGAACAGATTACCAAGCACAATAATGCTGCTGACGCGTTTAATTTTGAAGAGACCAGAGACTTTATGCCGCACATGGGACCAATGGTTGGATATGCCGTCACCGTCGTCTGCGAACCCAGCAATCCTGATCACCCAAAAAACAATCCGGAGGGCTGGAACGAATATCGGCGTTATGTCGCGTCCGTGCCAGGGCCCAAAATTGTGGTTCTCCAGGATCTGGACAAGCCCGAGGTAATCGGATCTTTTTGGGGCGAGGTAAACAGCAATGCACACCGGGCGCTTGGGTGTGTCGGAACGATAACCGACGGCGCGATTCGTGATCTCGATGAGATGAACCATGCGGGATTCAAAGCACTCGCGCAGCGTCTGTGTGTCGGACATGCGAACGTGTGGCCGATTCGATGGGGATGCGAGGTGACCGTATTCGGTCGTACGGTTCAGCCCGGTCAATTGATTCATGCCGACAAGCATGGGTTCATAGCGATACCCAATGAAGATCAAGCGGGGCTGCTCGAAGCCGCTCGATTCATGGATGCCAACGAGTGCAAAACGGTCATCGCCGCAGCCCGAGATGTTGAAGGAAAGACCAGCGAAGAGATCCTGCAAGCGCTGGAGCAAGCTGGACAGGATTTTGGCAATGCGGCTAGGGCTGAATTCGGCACTTGCGGTGAGTGGTAAATTGTTTAAGTAAGCGGACTCATGAAAGAGCATACGTGAAAGTTTTATCGAAATTTCTCCCCGCAAGTTTGCTATCAATCGGCATAATAATGCTGTTCGTTACGCGGAGCTTTGCCGCTACCCTCAACTGGAGCGAGCTCCCAGATTTGCCCAACCCGGTCGGCGTTGCGGGCCCTGCAGTCGGTGTCCACAATGACGTTCTAATCGTCGCCGGCGGCGCGAACTTTCCCAATGAACCTCTCTGGGAGACGGACAAAGTCTGGCACGACAAAATCCATGTATTGACGAAAACCTCGGATGGATACGCGTGGATGGACGGGGGGACGCTTCCGAGTTCAAGGGCGTACGCCGCCGCGGTATCGACTCCTCAAGGCGTTATCCTCATGGGCGGAAATGACAGCGAAAAGGTCTTTGACGAGGTAATCCTTCTATCGTGGGATCCGGTCAGTAAGAAACTAGATCAATCGTCTCTTCCGAGCCTCCCGCAACCCTGTGCCTTTGGCAGCGCTTCGATGATTGACGATGTCGTCTATCTTGCCGGAGGACTAAATGGAGCAGAGTTAAGTAGTGCCATGAAAAACTTCTGGTCGCTCGATCTTTCAGCATCAGACGACCCCGAAGCCTTCAAATGGCGCGAACTGCCCGCGTGGCCAGGACCAGAACGCGCACTCAATATCACCGTTGCACAACATGACGGATTCGATGACGGCATCTACGTGGTCAGTGGTCGCCGACAAGACGGCGATTCGGTAGACTTCCTAAGAGATACTTATCAATACAGTCCATCGACTCAAGAATGGCGCGTGCGCGCCGACGCACCCCAATGCGTCATGGCTGGAACGGGTATTGGATGGGGGCAAAGCCATATCTTCATTCTCGGCGGTGCGGACGGCAGTTTATGGGACGACGCCCCCATGCTCAAAGACGACCATCCCGGTTTTCCGAAAGAGGCATTCGTCTATCACACCATTACCGATACATGGTCTTCGGCAGGCGAGACTCCCGCCAACCACGTGACAACTGTGCCGGTTCTTTGGGACTCAAAAATAGTCATCGCCAGCGGCGAAATACGTCCCCGAGTTCGCTCACCAAAAATATGGTCCATAGTCCCCGAGGAATTTTCCCGTTCATTCGGCGCAGTCAACTACTTAGTCTTGTTCATCTATCTCGCCGCTATGGTAGGCGTTGGTTTTTACTTCGCACTGGCGGTGTTTAGATACGCCGCGAACCAATTCTCACCTCTTTTCCCTGGTATCAGGGTAAAGAACAGGGAATTAAACCAATTTTCGTGCGGATTTCTCTAACCGCATGCGTGAATACCCCTGCGGTTAGGTGCGATTCGAGTAGTTCGGGTGATTCGGTATTCAAAATTAACAGCGAAATCAAAATAGGGGAACAGGGAAAAGTTTTCGCAGAACAGGGAAGCCCAAATCGCGATCAGGGAGCCGTCTTGGAAGAGAAATTCGGTTCTCGCGGGAGATCCGTCGTTCTCGCTATAATTCTCGGGTGTTAAGAATATAGAAGCCCACCTTTGGTCTTTAACGACGGGCATTTTTGAACTTTTCTCTATTGGGTACATTTCCTATGAATCAGCTACTATTTCCTCTGTTGAGCCTCATTATACAGATGACGTCAAAGTACGATGCTCGACTCCGACTTCTCCACTTTCGGATTCTTATGTTAACACCCTCAGGTTTACCAAGAAGAATTTAGCGTTCTAGATGGAGCGTCACGAGCGGCTTGAAAGGATCAAACGATTCCCGCAGCGTCCACGCCATGCCGCGCAGCAGCATGATTCGAAAATAGGGATCGTTAAAGGTGAAATAGTTGTGTCCGAGAATGGTTCCGAAAACCCGGCCCGTCCCCTGTTCATGCGTCCACACGATTGGCCACGCCTTCCCGTCCAACTCCTCGGGTTTTGGCGCGCCGGTTGAACCATTTGTGGGGCCTCCCGGAGCCGTCAAGAAGATCGTGACCTCTTCGGCATCTCCCACCAGGTTCCAGTAATGTTCGTCTACCATATCGAAATCGTCCGGAAATCCTTCGAGCAAGGGAGACTCTTTTCCTGCCTCCGTTAGACTCACCGGAGCCAAGGGGCCCCACAGGGTTGGGCCATTGCCCTGTTGCGTTGTGCCGTAAGCCAGGCCGATTCGCTTAGCCAACTCGAATCCGGATCCTTCAAGAATCGCGAGATGAAAAAACATGAGTCCGCCTCCGCGCTTCTGAAAGGCATCCATCAGTGCGTACTCGCGTTCGCCCCACGGCTTCTGTTGCTGTGCGTAAAACACAATGAGATCGGCTTTCTCCCATTGCTCGTCGGACGGAAAGTACATGGCGCGTTCCACGGTAACTTGTGGGAGGGTAGGGAGCAGCGTATTCACGTAGCGATCCATGACCCAGCCGTATTCGTGTCCGCCGCGATCATGATTCTTGTCCACGCCCCACACCCAGACGATACGCAGATCACGCGACAGATTCTCTCCACCTATGGGGCCCACGATCCGCTTGATTTCTGCGGGATTGCGTTCTGGTTTTTTCTGCCATGGGTGCTGACTATGAGCCAGACCCGAAATCAGTATCGCCATAACTGCACATGCGATCAGTCGAGCAAAATTATTAGTGCCTCTAATGAAAATTTCCTTCCCACGCGCCCGAGGATCCGGCTAACGCGTAATTTGTTGAAGACTTCTTCCATTGTATCAATATCCGATCATATTGAGATAGACAGTAGGGCTGAACGAACGGCGTCGTTCATCGCACTGAGGGTGTTACTTTTATAGCCGGCAGCTTTCGGTCAATATTGACAGGCCATTTTCGAATTTTGGACGGATGATAGACTTTTATGTAACGTAACAGAATTCACAGTCATATTCGAAATTTTCACGACATTTCAAATCACATTTCAAAGACATTCTGAGTTAGGCTGAGTTTTTTGACCCTACGGGGATCAAGGTCATCGGAGCAACCCTACCTCCCTTCAGAGGGGCTGGCTATTTTTCCGAGAAAGGTGAGGCGAAGCGTCTGGCGATCAATAAATGGACCCGAACGAGTGGTGAGTATGATGGCTGGGTCGACTTCGAGGCCGCAATCCGCGATTCCGCAAACCCGGACCAGATTCGTTCAGGATTGTCACCCGACAATTTGCATCCGAACGACGAGGGCTACAAAGCCATGGCGGACATCATCGATTTGTCCCTCTTCGAAGACTAACGCACGGTCACGGAATATAGTCCGGATTGGGCGGCATCATCTTCGCTGACACGGACTGCCGCCACGCCTGAAGTTTGGCAAGTAATTTAGCAGCGCGTTCTGGCTCCTCGCGTGAGAGATCGTTTCGCTCCCCGATGTCGTCGCGCAGGTTGAACAATTGGATTGTATTATTTTCGAAGTATTCGAGTAATTTGTAATCACCGAATCGCACGGCGCCACCGGGACTTTGCATACCGTGGTTGCTGTAGTGCGGGAAGTGCCAATAGATCGCTTCTCTTTCCAACGTCTTCTTTCCACTTAGTAGCGGAGCAATACTCACACCATCTATATGTTGATTGGGTTTCATTGGCAATCCTGCCATCTCCAAAATAGATGGATAAATATCCGTCCCTATTACGGGCACGGCGGATTCGGTTCCGGGCTTGCTGCGTCCTGGCCAACGAACAATAAGGGGGACGCGGATTCCGCCTTCATATAGCCAACCTTTCGCACCGCGCAAAGGTAAGTTCGAGGTCGAGAACGCAACATCGAGCCTTTCAGGTCGGACCACTCGATTGGGGTTTCCCAAGTTCGCCCCCGACATTCCGCCATTGTCCGAGAAGAAAATGACGATGGTGTTATCGGCGATGTCCAGCTCATCGAGTTTGGCGCGAACACGTCCCAAGCTCTCGTCCACACTCTCTACCATAGCCGCGAACTGCACGTTGTCTTGACGCTGCTTAATTTTCACGAACCGATTTGGCAAAACCTTGTACTCTTCATAATCGGGATCCTCAATAAGCGAATTCAATTCCTCAGTCGAGTAGGAGGAGTCCCCGTCTGGATTGCCCTCAAGAATATACGGCGCATCATCATTAGACGATCGCCGGTTTAGCTTTCTCAGTTTTCGTTCATACTTCTTGACCAAACCCTTGCGCCCTTGTATCGGATCATGCACCGAAAAATGCGAGAGATAAAGGAAGAAAGGCCGATCCTTGTTGGACTCGATATAGGCAAGCGCTTCGTTGGCGAGTCGATCAGTAAGATAGTCGCCCTTGGAATCCTCCAGATCATCAAACTTGAACGGCGCATGATAGCCGGCCTTGGGCCAGCCTTTGTTCCACGTTTTCGGGATGTGGACGTCAAAGCCCTGCGAGAGGGGGCCATTTGGATCTTCGCCCAGATGCCATTTCCCGAGAATGGCAGTACTGTACCCATGTCCCTTCAAGGTTTCGGCCAGGGTTACTTCTTCCTGGGGCAGCCACTTATTGATTTCGGCATTCAGGAATCGTTGAAACGGAAACTCACCGCGACCCGGTATCCAGTCGGTCATGTCGAGTCGCGCCGGATACTTGCCCGTAAGCAGACTCGCGCGCGAGGGCGAGCATACGTGGCACGTTGCATAGGCGTCTGTAAAACGAACGCCGTCTTGTGCCAGGGCATCGATGTTCGGTGTGTCATAGAACGTACTGCCGTAGCAACCAACATCGCTCCACCCCAAATCGTCCACGAAAAACAGTACGATGTTGGGCGGAGAATCGCTTTGGGCTTCTACACGAATGGACGGAACGATAGTAAGAATGAGCAGCAATGCGAAAAGCGCGCATCGACTCCAATTACCACAATGAACAAAGACATGGTGCATAGTCAGAACTCCTCTTGGCATCTGCGCATGTAAACGACCCCGTGGGGTCAAAAAACTCAGCCTAGCGTCGAAAACGCAGGGAACTAAGCGTATAAGTTGATTTTTGGGACGAATTCGACTATGTTATCTGCAAGTCCATAGTTTGGCCAAAATTCGAAAATGACCTGTCAATATTGACCAAAAGTCGCCGGCTATAATAAAAACACCCTCACATATTTGTGCCGCGGGAAAGTTGTAGAGGTTCAACAAACCCGATATGTCGAATTCTCAATGTTCGAAGGCCGTCTGTTGGAGAAATAGAACCCTACCTTGTGCCTACGACCTATCCCAGTTTAACACCCTCAACATAAATAACACCCTCATCGGTACGTTCGCCTTCTTGTTTGGATTTGTAGTATCCAAATTCTCAAATACGTCTTTTTTCATTGCAAATATCTCTACGCGGCTGGCCGTAAGGTCAAAAAACTCAGCCTAACTCATAGTGCCCTATAAATAAAGAGTATATACGTTATTGAGCAGGAAATCTCGGCCTCTTGATTTCCTGCTCTTTTTCCGGGATGATTGCTTCTTTTGTGGATTCGGACTTCAGAGGAGCCTGCGCGACAAGGAAAGAAACTCCAACGATATCAGTACGGATGATTAAATGCGAGGCACAGTGATTGTGGAGACATGGTTGTCGTGATTTATCCTCAGTTATCGTAGTTTGTTGTGGCCAAGTGTGCCATATTTGTGCCACGAGAACGTCTCGTGCTTCGCAAGACGCAGACAGCAAAAAATCCGTGGCGTTTGGGTCGGTTTTGCAATAAGAATACGGGCTAGGCTGAGTCCTATGACCCTACGACGATTATACTGGGTAGCCAAGGGCAAGATACCTGCCCGCGGTTTGCGGACGTTTCGTCGAAATATTGAATTCTGTGGTTGCATGGTCTACTGTAGGTTGACACGCGCCAGCGGGCCGAGAGGCGTCAGTCTTCATCGCGGCCACTAAATCGATATGCGGAAGAATGAATCCAATTACGCCCGAAAATAGACCCGATACCTTGGCCCCATCCGAAGTGAGAGGTTCAATTTTTCGGGACGGATTTATAAAGCGCGAATCTTCTGCGACCTCTGCAATAGAACTCTCCCATCGGGCTCGACAATCTCTCACGGCGGCTACCGGAAAAAACTTGCCGCAGATTGCCGCGTCTGTAGCCGTAATGTACTCAATCTTTGCACTTGTCGATTTCATGACGATGCCGGACACGATCCGCACCCAGACGACACTGATCGCTCTCTTCACCACACTGATTTTTGCGACATTCGCGCTCTCTAGGCGTAGCAATCCTGTGACTCCCGAGCGTGTCCACCAAGTTTTAATTGTAGCTTACATTGTTCTACAAGCAGACGGATTGGCATTCACGGTACTCTCCGGCGACATCATGATGTCCTTCGGCGTTGCAATTATGATCATCGGCGTAGGCTGCTTCTTTGCCACGATCCCGTGGGCACTGGCCACGATCGGATTACTGATCGCGTCGACATGGGTCGTCGTTGGATACGCGGAAATCGAGTATTCTAAGATCCAATACGGCCTCGTTCTTTTGGCATCGGTCCCCTTTTCATTGGTCGTGTTTTATCATCGCCGAAGATCTGCGCTGTACAGTGAGGAATTTCGGGATAGAGAACGAATTTACGTCGCGGAGCTGGAAAATGCCTACACGCAGATCAATACCCTGGATGGCCTGTTGCCTATATGCGCGTCGTGCAAGAACGTACGCAATGACGACGGATACTGGTCAGCGGTCGAACTCTACATCATGGAGCGAACCAAGGTAACAATTACGCACGGCATATGTCCTGATTGCGCCCAGGAATTGTATCCGGAGTACACACACGATACGGATACGTCTTAACGTTGAGTCGCGAACCTCGCTCAGGGGGGCTGCAAACGGGATCGGTGACGGTTTGCAGGAATAAAATGGCGGAGGATGAGGGACTCGAACCCACAAGGCCGAAGCCGCCGGTTTTCAAGACCGGTGCATTACCAATTATGCTAATCCTCCGCGCTGAAATACTGCTGTATGGGAGTGGGTAGTATAGCGTGAGTAGGTGGAATCGATCCAGTGGTTTGCTGTGGGTTGGTCAGGATTGGGGTTGTGGGAGGTATCTTCTGATTTGTGCGACGAGTTCTTTGGGGAGGATGGGCTTGATGAGGAGAGCCTGCGCGCCGGCTTTTTGGCATTTGTCGCGTACGTCGGCACTGTGCGCTGAGGTCAGGCATAAGACCGGGATGTGTTTGGTTTCGGGATTGCTTTTGAGCTGCATGCAGATCTCGTATCCGCTCATCATGGGCATCATGATGTCGAGAATGATCACGTCGGGGCGATCAACTGCGGCGATGTCCAGGGCGGCTAGTCCGTCGTAGGCGCAGTAGACTTCGAAACCTTCCGGCGTCAACGTGCGTTCTAGCAGTGTGACAACATCGGCTTCGTCATCGACTATCAATACGCTGGGTTTACTCATCGGTGTGTACGGTGTTTCGTTTTGGTTTATCGGCCTAATCTACGATCAGAATTGCTCACGGTGTAGTCGACTGTCTGCATCCGGGAGGGGTGCCTGGGGCGGGCGGGTCTGGCGCGGGGGATTTGGATTGGCCGTTCGCTGGCCTTTTGAACAACCTCTTTAAAGAGTTGAACACCGTGGTTGAAAAAGCCGTCCTCGGTACCTTCGATACGTCTGATTTCACCATGGTGCGGTGAGGAAAACTTTTTCTGATATTTGTCGTCGCGCATGAGCTGAACGGAGACATTTGTTGAAAGCGGAATGGCCTCCATCATTCGGACGAGCATGCCGCGGGGGGTGACATCGAGCACAACTCCGTGGAGTTCGATATCTGGATCGTCGGAGAGGTTTACGACGCATGGACGGCACGTCTCTGTTCGGGCATCCTGTCTACTGCCGCGTATCAGCGATTTTGCGTCGCTTGAGAAAAACATTGCGTCGACCATATGACCCCCTCGTTGCTGCTCAATACAAGTATACCATACCGAAAAGCTTGAATAGGTTTCCATGTCTTTGTTGCCCAGGTATTTTTATCGGACAGTTGTAGATGACGTTGGATAAGTGCTAATAATAGACTTCCCGAACAAACTTCGATTGATTCGAGGAGGAGTTTGCACGATGAATACCATAGACCGTCGACAATTTCTGTCCGCTGCCGCTGCGGCGCCGATAATTGGTGCGCTTCGACCGGCCTCGGCCCACACTCTCGAGAAAAAGTTTCGCGCCTGCATAATTGGGGACACCGACCGGGGCGGCTACGGACACAGCCTACATTATCTTTGGTCGATGCGCGACGATGTGGAGGTGGTTGGTTTATCCGACCCGCATGCGAAGGCGCGTCGCTATTATCAGAAGGAATCCGGTGCGCAGCGAGCGTACATGAATCACACTGAAATGCTTGAAACGGAGAAGCCGGATCTGGTCGTGATTGGTCCGAGGTGGACGACGAATCATCGGGACTATCTGCTGGCATGTGCGGGCGTGGGCGCGCATGGGATCATTGAGAAACCTTTTACGAGCGATCTTGCTGAGGCGGACGAGATAGTCGCGGCACTTGAAGCGAAGAATTTGAAATGGGCGAGCGCATTGAATTTTCGAGCATCACCTATGATTCGAAAGACAAAGAAACTGATTTTTGAAGAGGGGATTATCGGGCAGATTTTGGAGATTCGGGGGCGCGGTAAGGAAGATGCGCGTGCAGGCGGGGAAGACCTGATCGTGCTGGGGACGCATATTCTCGACATGATGGGTTACTTCCTCGGAATACCGGAGTGGTGCGATGCTTCTGTGACAGTAGATGGCCGACCTGTAGAAAAATCTGATGTGCATGAAGCGAGTGAACCGCTCGGGCCTATTGTGGGTACGGAGGTCAATGCTCATTACCAGTTCGATAAGGGTATTCCCGGATACTTCTCATCGGTGAAGAATCCAGACGGAAACCAGAATCGGTGGGGAATGGAAATCTATGGGACGAAAGGAGTCGTGTCGATTCGCATGGGGCCGGTTCCGGATGTTTGGCTACATAACAATCCTTCCTGGGTC